>NZ_SPKN01000024.1:0-63268 GCF_023127765.1 Pseudomonas sp. W15Feb34 | reverse complement strand
TGGAACCGGAGGTGTAGATCACGTAGGCGAGGTTGTCGCCATCCAGCGCCACGTCTGGTGCCGTATCACGGTAATCGGCCCATTCTTCGCTGCGATCAATCGCCAGGGTGGTGAGCCCCTCGGGGATCGGCAGTTGTTGCAACGCACGGCTATGGGTCAGCAGCAGTTGCGCACGGCTGTCCTGCATCATGTAGAGCAAGCGATCACGCGGGTACTCGATATCCAGCGGCACATACACGCCACCGGCTTTCATCACCGCCAGGAACGCCACCATGATTTCGGCACTGCGCGGCATGGCAATGGCCACGCGCACTTCCGGGCCGACGCCACGGGCAATCAGGGCATGAGCCAGACGGTTGGCCTGGCGATCCAGTTCGGCGTAACTCAGGGTTTGCGCATCGAACTTAACCGCCACCGCATCCGGGGTTTCCCGGGCACGGTCGGCTACCAACTCGTGAACAAGACGCTCGGCGCAGAAACCGGCGTCGGTCTGGTTCCACAGCTCAAGGATGTGCTGTTGCTCATCCTGGCCCAGCAGCTTCAATTGGCCGATAGCCTGTTGTTGGTCGGCCACCATTGCCCGCAACAGGTTCTGCCAATGCCCGGCCATGCGCTCGATGGTCGCCACAGCGAACAGGTCAGTGGCGTAACTCAGGGAGGCGCGCAGCACGGTCGGGCTTTCTTCCACATCCAGCGCCAGGTCGAACTGGGCCACGCCCTCATCCAGATCCAGGACCTCCACGTGCAGGTCGGTCAGGCGACTCAGGTGGCTGTCGGCACCGCTTACACGGTGGTTGAACACTACTTGGAACAACGGGCTCAGGCTCAGGCTGCGCTCCGGTTGCAAAGCCTGCACCAACTGCTCGAAGGGCAGGTCCTGGTGCGCCTGAGCCTCCAAAGAGCGCTGGCGTACCTGGTGCAGCAATTGCTCCACGCTCATCTGGCCATGAATATCGGCCTTGAGCACTTGGGTGTTGACGAAGAAGCCAATCAAACCCTCGGTTTCGAGACGGTTGCGGTTGGCAATCGGCACGCCGACGCGCACGTCCTCCTGGCCGCTGTAGCGATGCAACAAGGCCTGGTAAGACGCCAGCAGCACCATCGGCAGCGTCACACCCGCGCTGCGTGCCAGGCTGCGCAAGCCGTCCAGCAGCTCGGGGGCCAACTCGATGCCCAAGCGGGCGCCGCGATGGCTTGGCTGTGCCGGGCGCGGGTGATCGAACGGCAATTCCAGCACCGGTTGCTCGCCGCCCAAATGCTCGCGCCAGTAGGCCAGTTGACGTGCCTGCTCGCCCGCGGCCATCCAGTCGCGTTGCCATACGGCATAGTCGGCGTACTGGATCGGCAGCATCGGCAGGCTTGGGGTTTGACCCTGGCTGAAGGCGGCATACAACTGCACCAACTCCTCAACCATCAGTTGCATCGACCAACCATCGGAGACGATGTGGTGCTGCACCAGCACCAGCACATGATCATCGTCGGCCAGACGCAGCAACTTGACCCGCAACAGTGGCCCGCGCAGCAGGTCGAACGGGTGGGCGACCACTTCGGCGACCCGCGCCTTGAGGCCAGCGTAATCGCTATCGACCCGGTCGATATCGACGCAGCCAACGGCCTCAATGACCTGCAACGCACCGGTGGCCTGTTGCTGAAAATGCGTGCGCAAGCTTTCATGGCGCGCCAGCAGGCTGTCGAAGCTGCGTTGCAGTGCACTCAGGTCCAGCGGCCCCTGCAAACGCAAGGCGCTGGGGATGTGGTACGCGGCGCTGGTGGGGTCCAGTTGCCAGAGGAACCATTGGCGCTCCTGAGCGTAGGACAGCGGCAAAGGCTGCGTGCGGTCGGCCTTGAGCAACGCTGGCGCAGTAGCGCACTCCTCGCCCAAGGCCCGAACGAAATCACTCAGCAGCGGGTGTTCGAACAAGGTCTTGAGCGCAACTTCCAGTGTCAGGGCCTGGCGAACCCGCGACACCACACGCGTAGCCAGCAATGAATGGCCACCCAGCTCGAAGAAGTGGTCGTCGAGGCCGACCTGCGGCACCTCCAGCACTTCGGCCCAGATGGCCGCCACCTGCTGCTCGCGCAGGGTTGCCGGTGCTATATGGCCTTTGAGTGAATCGCCAACCTCCGCCTTGGGCAGCGCCTTGCGGTCGAGCTTGCCGTTGGGGGTCAAGGGCAGGCTATCGAGAAACATCCAGTGCGCAGGCACCATGTAATCCGGCAGGCGCTCGCGCAGCGCGGCTTTGTACACCTGCTGTGGCTGCGGTGCGGAGCTGACCAGATAGGCGATCAGGCGGTCGTTATCGGCCAGCACCACCGCTTCGCGTACACCGTCGTGCTCACGCAGGCAGGCTTCGACTTCACCCAGCTCGATCCGGAAGCCACGGACCTTGACCTGATGGTCGACGCGCCCGATGTACTCCACCACGCCGTCGGCCCGGTAGCGTGCCAGGTCACCGGTGCGGTACAGGCGTTCGCCCGGCGCCCCAAACGGGTTGGGCACGAAGCGTTCGGCAGTCAGCGCCGGCTGCCTGTGGTAACCGCGCGCCAGGCCGACACCGCCGATCAGCAGCTCGCCAGACGCGCCTTGCGGGCATGGCGTGAGGCCGGGATTGAGGATAAACAACCCGGTATTGGCAATCGGCCGTCCAACGAAAGGCTGCGCTTGGTGCAGACGATGAGCCGCTGACCAGATGGTAGTTTCCGTCGGGCCATAGAGGTTCCATACGGGACCTTGCAGCTCGAGCAGGCGCTGGGCCAAATCGGCTGGCAGCGCTTCACCACCGCACAGGCAGGTTATGCCACGCAGTAAATGGGCGCGCGGGCTATCGAGCAACATGCGCCAGCTCGATGGCGTGGCCTGCAGCACACTCGCGGCCTGACGCTGGGCCAGTTCGAGGATCGCCTCAGGGTCCAGGGCCATATCCTGGGCGCTCAGTAGCACTGTGCCACCCATACTCAGCGGCACGTACAGCTCCAGGGCGAAGATATCGAACGAGAAGGTCGTCAGCGACAACAGCCGCGTCTGCCGGTCTATATCCAGGGTGCCCGCCATACCGTTGGTAAAGCTGCACAGCGCCTGGTGGCCTACCATCACCCCTTTAGGCTTGCCGGTGGAGCCGGAGGTGTAGATGACGTAGGCCAGATTTTGCGGTGTAACGCCAACCTGCGGGTTATATGCCTGCGTGCCGACATCCTCGACCATCAGGACCTGCACGCCTTGCGGCTGCACCAGGCGCCCCTGCAGGTGCGCCTGGGTCAGCAGCACCCGGGCGCGGCTGTCTTCGAGCATGAACGCCAGGCGCTCTGCCGGGAATTGCGGGTCGAGCGGGACATAGGCGCCACCGGCCTTGAGAGTCGCGAGCAAGCCGACCACCATGTCCAGGGAGCGCTCCACGTGCACTGCCACCAGCACGTCCGGGCCGACGCCCATGGCGATCAAACGATGGGCCAGGCGATTGGCGCGGCGGTTGAGTTCACCGTAGCTCAGGCGCTCCTCGTCGAAGTGCAGCGCGATGGCGTCGGGTTGCGCCACGGCCTGGGCCTCAAACAGCTGGTGTACGCAGTGTTCGTGTGGGTATGGGGTGTCGCTGCGGTTCCAGTCGTGCACCATTTGTTGCCATTGCGACGTGCTCAGCATCGCCAGTTCATCCAGGGGCTGGGAGGCATCGTGCACGACCGCGCGCAGCAGGTTTTGCCAATGCTCGGCCAGACGTTCCACGGTTGCAGCGTCAAACAAGTCGGTGGCGTAGGTCAGGGACGCCCAGAGGCCGTCGGCCGATTCCTCGGTTTCCAGGTTCAGGTCGAACTGCGTGCTGTGACCCGCCCAGTCCATTGGCTGCAACACCAGGCCAGGCAGTTGCACTGAACCCGAACGCAGGCTGCTTTGATGATTGAACATCACCTGGAATAGCGGGTTATGGCTCAGGCTGCGCTCCGGCTGCAACACCTGCACAAGTTGCTCGAACGGCAGGTCCTGATGGGCCTGGGCTTCCAAAGCGCGCCGTTTGACTTGGCCCAGCAACTGCTCGAAAGGCATCTGCCCGTGCAACTGCGCCTGCAGTACTTGGGTATTGACGAAGAAGCCCATCAGCCGCTCGGTTTCGAGACGATTACGGTTGGCGATCGGCACGCCGACGCGAACCTGCGACTGGCCGCTGTAGCGGTGCAGCAAGGTCTGGAACGAGGCCAGCAGGAGCATGAACAAGGTCACGTCCTGGCGTTCGGCCAAGGCTTTGAGCTCAGCCAGCATCACGCGGTCAAGATGGATCTGCCGGCGTGCGCCGCGATAGCTCTGCACCGCTGGGCGCGGATGGTCCAGCGGCAAGTCCAGCAGCGGATGGTCGTTACCCAGACGGGCGCACCAGTAATCGAGCTGGCGTTGTTGCTCCCCTGCCGCCATCCAATCACGCTGCCAACGGGCATAGTCGGCGTACTGGATCGGCAAGGCCGGCAAGTCCGCGTCACCTTGGTACAGCGCCACCAACTCGTCGATCATGACCTGCATCGACCAGCCGTCAGAGATGATGTGGTGTTGGGTGATGACCAGCACGTGGTGCTCAGGCGCGACGACCAGCAACTTGACGCGCATCAATGGGCCGTCAAGCAGATCGAACGGGCGCTGGATTTCTTCGCTGACGGCGTGCTCGATGGCATCGGCGTCGATCGCTTGCTGCTCAATCGGCACGGTCAGACTGGGGTGGACGACTTGCAAGGTGTGCTCGCCCGCCTCCACAAACGTAGTGCGCAGCGGTTCATGACGCTGCACCAGGGCCTGGACGGCGCGTGCAAGTGCCGCACTGTCGAGTTGACCGCGCACGTGCAATGCAGTCGGTACATGGTAAGCCGCGCTGGCCGGGTCCAATTGCCACAGGAACCATTGACGCTCCTGAGCAAAGGACAACGCCAGCGGCTGCTCACGTCCAAGCGCTTGGAGCGCTGGCGCCGTATCGGCCGTCAAGCCTGCGCAAGCCGCCGCGAAGGCTGCCAGCGTCGGCTGTTCGAACAGGGCCCGCAACGGCACGTCCAGCTTGAGGTCGTGACGCACCCGTGAGATCACCTGAGTCGCCAGCAACGAGTGACCGCCGCGCTCGAAGAAGTGGTCGTCCAGGCCAACCCGCTCCACGTGCAGCACCGCTTGCCAGATCGCTGCCAACTGCACCTGCAAAGGGCTCTGAGGTGCCACGTACACGGCGCACGCCTGGCTCAGATCCGGTGCCGGCAGCGCCCGGCGGTCGAGCTTGCCATTGTTGTTGAGCGGCAAGGCATCGAGTACCACCCAATGTCCCGGCACCATGTAATCCGGTAACGCCTGACGCAAGCGTGTCGCCAGTGCCTGCGCTTCCAACTGCTGATCATCGGCGGGTACCACATACGCCACCAACTGCATGCCGATCGCGCTCGGCTGGGCAATCACTGCCGCTTCAAGCACGTCGGGCAAGGCTTGCAGGCTGGCTTCGATCTCGCCCATTTCGATACGAAGGCCGCGAATCTTCACCTGATGGTCGATACGCCCCACGTATTCCAGCGCCCCCGCCGCGTTGTACCGGGCCAGGTCGCCACTGCGATAAAGCCGCGCACCGGGCGTGGCGGAAAATGGGTCCGGCAAGAAGCGCTCGGCAGTGAGCGCCGGGCGATCGAAGTAGCACTGGGCCAAGCCCGCCTCGGCGCCGATGCATAACTCGCCCACACCGTCGGTGCTCAGCAGTTCGAAACCGCTGTCGAGCACATACAGCGCACGCCCCGCAATCGCCTGCCCAATCGGTACGCCGTACGCGTCGTTGGCATCGGTCAACTGGCAGTCATGCACGCTGGACACCACCGTGGCTTCGGTCGGCCCGTAGGTATTGACCAGGCGCACATGACCAAGCCCTGCGGCATGCCAGGCACGTACACCCTCCACCGCCATGGCTTCACCGCCCACATGCACCTGGCGCAGCTTGCCCAGGGAGCGGCAGTGCACTGCACATTCCTGCGCCAACAGATACCAGTAGGCCGCCGGCAAGTCGGCCAGGGTTACGCCTTGCTCGACGATCTCCCGCGCCAGTTGCCCGGCGTCCCACAGCTCATCACTGCGCATGATCAACGCTGCACCCACACACAAGGGCGGGAAGCACTGCTCGACAAAACCGTCGAAACTGAAGGTCGCAAACTGCAAGACGCGATCCTCGGCACTCAAGCGGCTGTACAGCGTGGCACTGTCGCAGAATTGACCGAGGGCGGCATGATCGATGGCCACACCTTTGGGCTGACCGGTGGAGCCCGAGGTGTAGATCACATATGCCAGATCAGCAGCGGCGGCAGGGTTGGGCACGTTGGTCGTCGGGTAGCCGGCCAGCTCGTCACCGCAGGCGGTGAAATCCACACGTGCCAGTCCTTGGGGCAATGGCAGATCCACGAGCAAGCCCACTTCGCTGAGCAGCAGGTTGAGTCGGCTGTCGGCGAGCATGTAGGCCAGGCGCTCGACGGGGTATTTCGGGTCCAGCGGTACGTAGGCCGCGCCACTTTTGAGTACCGCCAACAGGCTGACAATCAACTGTGGGCCACGACGCGAAGCCAGGCCCACCCGTTGTCCGGGACCGACACCAAGCTCCAATAGGCGATGGGCCAGACGATTGGCCCGCTGGTTTAGCTCGGCGTACGTCAAGCCTTCGCCACCGGCCAGTACAGCCATGGCGTCTGGGGTGGCCTGGGCTTGGGCAGCGATGCGTTGATGCACGCGCTCGTTACCCTGGGCAGCCGCAGCTGACCGGCTGAGAGCGAGCATATTCTGCTGTGCGGTGGCGTCGAGAAGGCGCAGGTTACCAAGGGGTACATGGGCATCTGCGAGCAATTGCGCCAGCAGGTGTTGCAGGTTGGCGCTCAGGCGCGCGACTTGCGGCTCGCTGAACAGCGAACGGTCGTAGCTGAACTCCAGGCGCAGGTTGGCCCCCAGCTCAATGCCCAGGGTCAATGGGTAGTGCGTTTGTTCATGGTTGTGCAGGCGGCCGAAGGTCAGGCCAGCCGGCGCGCCTTGCTTGAGCGCCTCGGCAACCGGGAAGTTTTCGAACACCAGCAAGGTATCGAACAGCGCGCCGTGATGGCCGGCCCAAGCCTGGATATCGTAGAGCGGTACATGCTCATGGTCGCGCAGGCTGAGGTTGAGCGCTTGCAACTCGCCGAGCCAGCTTGCGACCGACTGGGCTGGCGAGGCTGCACTGATGATCGGCAAGGTATTGATGAACAGGCCCAGTTGCTGCTCGATCCCTGGCAGTGGCGCAGAACGCCCGGCCACGGTGGCGCCGAAGGCCACGCAATCCTGGCCTGTGTAGCGCTGCAACAGCAGGCTCCAGGCGCCTTGCAACACGGTATTGAGGGTCACTTTGTGCTGGCGCGCAAACTCGCCGAGACGTCGGGTAACGTCGCTGTCCAGCGTCACGTGATGGTCCGCCATGCCGATCCCGTCCACCGGCTTGCGCAGTGCCTGGGACAGCAAGGTCGGCGCCGGCAATGCTGCCAGTGCGGCTTTCCAGAACGCTTCTCCAGAGCCTTGCTGTTGCAACCAGCCCAAATAATCGCGCCATTGCCCCAGTGGTGCGGGCACAGCCTGGCCTGCGTAGTGAGCAATGACTTCGCCAAGCAACTGCGCGTTGCTCCAGCCATCCATGAGAATGTGGTGGCTGGTAAAAATCAGGTGCCAGGCCGCGCCCGCACCGCGCACCAGGGTCAGGCGAAACAGCGGCGCGGCATTCAGTGCGAAACCGCGCTCACGTTCAGCCTGGGCCAGGGCGTCGAAGTCGGCATACGGGTCTTCAATCACTTGCAGTTGCAGGTCAGCCTGGTGCTGGATCAACTGGTGAGCACTGTCCATGCCCAGCCAATGGAAGCTGCTGCGCAGGGTGTCATGGCGGTCCAGCGCGGCCTGCCAGGCACGCCCGAAGGCCAATAGGTCGAGCCCTTCGATGTCGAGGCGCAACTGGTTGATATAAGACTGGGCCTCGGGCGCAAGCAACGTGTGGAACAACATGCCCTGCTGCATCGGCGACAGCGGGTAAAGATCGGCAATGGCCGACCCCGCCACGGGCAATGCATCCAGTTGCTGCTGAGTAAGACGTGCCAACGGAAAATCCGACGGGGTCACCTGCCCTGCCGGAGCAGCACAACAATGTTCGATCAACGCCTTGAGTTCAGCGGTGTATTCATCCGCCAGACGCTGGACGCTCGACACGTCAAACATCTCGCGACTGAAGCCCCATTGCAGCGCCAACTCACCGCCATACACCTGCCCTTCCACCGTCAACCAGTTGGCCAGCGGTGCCTCGGGATCCTGGGCTTGGCCGCTGCCTTCACTGGCTGGTACGAAGAGTGCCGACTCATTGAACTGACGGTCGAACTGGCCCAGGTAGTTGAACGTAATGCGCGGTGCGGCGAGGTTCGCCAGGCTTTCGCGGGCCTGCGGCGACCCCAGGTAACGCAGCAGACCGTAACCCAGGCCCTTGTCGGGCACGGCGCGCAGTTGCTCCTTGACCGATTTGATCGCATCGGATAACTCGCCTTCGGCGTGCAGACGCACCGGGAACAGGCTGGTGAACCAGCCGACGGTGCGGCTCAGATCGATGTCGTCGAACAGGTCTTCGCGGCCATGGCCTTCCAGCTGGATCAGCGCAGCGGGTTGTTCGCTCCAGCGGCTGATCACCCGCGCCAGGGCCGTCAGCAGCAGGTCGTTGACCTGGGTGCGATAGGCCGCCGGTGCGTCTTGCAGCAACCGGCGGGTCTGCTCGGCGTCGAGGCGGGTTTCCAGTTTGGTGCCCAGGCGGTTTTGCAGGCCGCCCTCGGGGTGGTCGCAAGGTAGATCGGTGTCGACCGATTGCGCCTGCCAGTACGGCAGTTGTTCGTCGAGGGTTTGCGCGTGGTCGTGAAGTTGCTGCGCCCAATGCTGGTACGCGCTGGTTTTCGCCGGCAGCGACTGTTCGCGGTAAGCCTGTTGCAGGTCTTCGAGCAGGATGCGCCAGGACACACCATCGACGACCAGGTGGTGGATCACCAGCAGCAAGCGTTGGCTGCCATCGGCCATGCTCACCAATGCGGCGCGTATCAGCGGGCCTTGTTCGAGGTCGAGGCTGCGCTGGGCTTCATCACACAGCGCTGCCAACTCGGCGTCGATGTTGGCGTGAGACTGCCACAGCAGCGGCTCGGCGAGGGGCGCCGCATGGCTCTGATGCCAGCCATCCGCCTGCTGCACAAAACGCAGGCGCAAGACGTCGTGATGCTGGATCAGCTGGTTCAAGGCCGCTTCCAGCTGCGCGGGCTGCAACGCCTCTCGCGGGGTCAGCAGCAACGACTGGTTCCAGTGATGACGTGCCGGGATCGTCTGGGCGAAAAAGCGCTGTTGCACTGGGGTCAGAATCACCTCGCCACTGACCGGGCTCTGGTCGATCAGGCTGACTTGGTCGAAGCTGGCCACCCGCGAAAGGCTACGGATGCTTTGGTACTGGAACAGGTCCCGGGGGCTGAGTCGGATACCGGCCCGGCGGGCGCGGCTGACCACCTGGATAGAAATGATCGAGTCGCCACCCAGCTCGAAGAAGTTATCGTCCTGGCCGACCTGTTCAACGCCGAGCACATCGCTCCAGATCGCCGCCAGGGCTGTTTGCAGGTCGCCTTGTGGGGCGATAAACGCCTGTTGCAGCGCTGCATCCGGCAGTGGCAATGCCTTGCGGTCAAGCTTGCCGTTGGCGGTCACCGGCAGCTTGGCCAGGGTGAGGAAGTGGGTCGGCACCATATATTCCGGCAGGCTGCCGAGCAGCCAGGCCTTGAGGTCGGTCGGCTCCTCGCCTTCACACACCAGGTACGCGACCAATTGTTTGCCACCTTGCACCAACACCACCGCTTCGCGCACTTGCGGGTGCTGCATCAGGCGGGTTTCGATTTCGCCCAGTTCGATACGCAAGCCGCGCAACTTGACCTGGTGATCGAGGCGGCCGAGGTATTCGATCACACCATCGGCGCGCTGGCGCACACGGTCACCGGTACGATACAGCCGCTCACCCGTCACGAACGGGCTTGGCACAAAACGTTCGGCGGTCAACGCCGGGCGCCGATGATAACTGCGCGCCAGGCCGCTACCGCCCAGGTACAGCTCGCCAGCTACACCGTCAGGCACCGGGTTGAGTTGGGCGTCGAGCACATAGGTGGCGAGGTTGGCGATCGGGCGGCCGATGGGTACGCTGTCGGCGCCTTCGTCGATGCAGGTCCAGTGGGTGACGTCAATGGCCGCTTCGGTCGGGCCATAGAGGTTGTACAGCGCCACATCGGGCAGCCTGGCGAACACCTGCCGTTGCGCATCCAGGGGCAAGGCTTCGCCACTGCACACGATTCGCGTGAGGCTCGCACACGTTTGAACGCCCGGCTCATGGATAAACACCTGCAACATCGACGGCACGAAGTGCAACGTGGTGATGGCGTACCGGCCGATGGTTTCGATCAGGCGCGCCGGTTCACGGTGCTCCCCAGGCGCCGCAACCACCAGGCGCGCACCGGTCATCAGCGGCCAGAAGAATTCCCACACCGACACGTCGAAGCTGAACGGGGTTTTCTGCAACACTGCATCCGCGGCATCCAGGCCGTACGCCTGCTGCATCCAACTCAAACGGTTGACCAACGCACGGTGGCTGTTGCCAGCGCCCTTGGGCTTGCCGGTGGAGCCGGAGGTGTAGATCACATAGGCGAGGTTGAGGGCATTGACCGCCACGGCGGGCGCTTCGCGGCTGTAGCCGTCGAGCCACAGCGCCGGCTGATCCAGGGCAATCACCTGGATACCGGCAGCGGGCAGCGCGGCCAGCAGGCTTTGCTGGCTGAGCAGCAACCGAATGCCGCTGTCTTCGATCATGTAGGCCAGGCGTTCCTGGGGATACTCGGGGTCGAGGGGCACGTAGGCGCCACCGGCCTTGAGAATCGCCAGCAGGCCGATGACCATTTCGACGGAACGCTCGACACAGATCCCCACCAGCACGTCGGGGCCTACGCCCTGCTCGCACAAGGCGTGGGCCAGCTGGTTGGCCCGGCTGTCGAGCTGGGCGTAAGTCAAGGTGGTTGTACCGAATACCAGTGCCGGTGCATCCGGGGTGCGCTGAACCTGGTCTTCGATCAGGTGATGAATTGCGCGTTCGGTTGGGTATGACTCGGCAGTCTGGTTCCAGGTGTGAACCAGTCGGTGCTGTTCTTGGGCATCAAGCATCGACAATTCGCCGATACGCTGTTCGCCATCCAACACCATCGCCTGCAACAGGCTGATCCAGTGTTGGGCCATGCGGTCGATGGTCGGCGCGTCAAACAGGTCATTGGCGTAGGTCAGCGCGGCGTGCAGGGTGCCGGATTTTTCATAGGTGTCCAGGGTCAGGTCGAACTGCGTGGTGCGGCCTTGCCATTCCACCAGGGCCAGCTCCAGGCCGGACGCGGTACTGACCGAAGCGATGTCGGCGACGACCGGCTGGTGGTTGTACATCACCTGGAACAGCGGCGTGTGACTCAGGTTGCGCTCGATTTTCAGCGCTTCTACCAGGCGCTCGAAGGGCAATTCCTGATGGGCCTGGGCACCCAGGGCGTGTTCCTTGATGCCTTGCAACAGCTCGGTCACGCGGGTTTGCCCGCTCAGTTCGGTGCGCAACACCTGGGTATTGACGAAGAAACCGATCAGCCCTTCGACTTCAGTGCGGTTGCGATTGGCAATCGGCACGCCGACGCGGATATCACCCTGGCCCGTATAGCGATGCAGCAGCACATTGAACGCGCCCAGCAGCAGCATGAACAAAGTGACGTTGTGTTTTTGCGCGCAACTGCGCAGTTGTACCGCCAATGCCGGATCAATTGCGAAGTTATACCGCGTGCCTTGATGGCTGGGCATCGCCGGGCGTGGGTGGTCGGTGGGCAGTTCCAGTACCGGATGCTCGTCGCCCAGGCGCGCCTGCCAGTATTCCAACTGGCGCGCCTGCTCCCCCGCTTCCAGCCAGCGCCGTTGCCACAGGGCATAGTCGCTGTACTGGATCGGCAGCGCCGGCAATTGCGGTTCTTCGTTGCGCTCATGGGCGTCATAGCAACGAATGAACTCGTCGATCAGTACGTTCATCGACCAACCATCAGAGACGATGTGATGCAGGGTTAGCAGCAGCACGTGCTCTTGATCGGCGAGTTTGAGCAGTTGCACACGCAGCAGCGGGCCGTGCTCCAGGTCGAACGGCAACAGGGACTGGCGGGTAGCGGCGTCGCTGACGGCCTGCTCGCGCTCGGCGTCTGGCAAGGCGCTGACGTCCAACTGCTCGACATTCACCGCCGGTTCTACCGCCACCTGCGCCAAGCGCTCGTCGGCCTGTCGCTGGAACACGGTGCGCAGGGTTTCGTGACGCGCCACCAGGCTGGCGAACGCCTGCTCCATCGCGGGCAGGCTCAGCGCGCCGGTCAAGCGCACCGCGCCAGGCAAATTGTAGGCGCCACTGGCCGGGTCCAATTGCCAGAGAAACCACATGCGCTGCTGCGCGTAGGAAAGCGCCTGGCGATCCTCAACCTCCACCCCTGCCGGTATCGGAAACCTGGAAAAATCCACGCCCTCTTTCTGCAAGGCTTGCAGGAACAGTTGGCGTTTTTCCAGGGGCAGCCCGATAAACCGGCGAGCAAGTTTCAAGGAGTCTTCAGCATTCATTTCTTCGAATCCGGGGCAATAGGCGGGAAGCACAAAGGCACGTCGTCCCTATAAAACGAACCGGGAAGGGAAAAATTAGCGGGGGGATGGGTGGCATCGAGCGAGCTGTCATCAAGGGTTACATCAATTCCGGGAAAGGCACACGCCCCCGAGCTAGCATTGACGAACACCACTTTTTGCAACTACATTTAGTTACACGCAAGGAACGCCGTGTCCAAAAATGAAAAGCTGCTCGCCAAATTGCTCAATGAGCACATGGCATTTACCTGGCCCGAGCTCGTCACGCTGTTACGCCGACTCGGATACACACTGATTGAAGGGGCTGGAAGCCGCGTCAAGTTCGATATCGGCGACCCCAGTGCAATGATCACGTTGCACAAGCCTCACCCGGGCAACGAACTGAAACATTACATTCGGCGCCAGATCATCGAACAATTGAAATCAGGAGAACTGATTCAGTGAACAACCAGCTCAAACATAAAGGCTACATCGGCTCTATCGAGGCCAGCCTCGAAGACAACTGCCTGTTCGGCAAGATTTTATTCATCAAGGCATTAGTGAGCTACGAAGGCAAAACCGTCGCAGAACTGGACGCAGCCTTTCGCGAAGCCGTGGACGATTATCTGGCTACCTGCCAGACCCTGGGGCAATCACCTGAGAAGCCATGCAAGGGCTCGTTCAACGTACGCGTTGGGCATGAACTGCATCTGGCAGCCGCTCTGGCCGCAATGCGTAAAAAGGTGACGTTGAACGACCTTACGCGCCAAGCGCTGAATGAGTTTCTGCAACAGCACGACGACGGTCTAGCGGCGGTTTGAATTGGCCAGTCAGGCAACATCGCCACAGGGCTCGTTCGATGCGTGTGGCGAAGTGACGACGCGAGTCATCCCAAATGGTCTTATTCGGGCATTAGAGGTCGTTGACTCCAATCAGAACTAAAGGGTCCATTGTGTTTTTCCACCCGGACTTCTAAATTGAAATCAACGCCCTTCCTGATCCTTGGTCCGCAGTAACGTCCAATGGCATAGACACCCGGAGTCTTGCTATGAACGACATCAGCCCGCCGCCTCCCCCACAAAAAAACTCAACCGGCCTGGAAATACCTGCGCTTGAATGTCCATTACCGATACGACTGGACGAAGCGCTCGGCAACCGTATCAATGCGCTGTTAATGGCGTGGATCAATCGAATCGGTATTTTCGAGGGGCAGTTGGATCACGTAAGGGCCTCGAACTTCGGGCGTTTCGTAATGCTGTGTCACGCCGACACCGACGACGTTCAACGCTTGCTACTGTCTGCAAAATGCATGGCGGCGCTGTTCGCGGTAGACGATCACTATTGTGATGATGAGCGAAGTGGCGCCAACCCCAAGCTCCTGGGCGCACGCTTGTCACTGGCCCTGGCCGCCCTGGACAGGGCATATCTGATTCCACCCCACGACCTCGCGCTCAAACGTGCGCTCAACGATGATCCGGTTTTACGTGGATTGCGGGGATATATGAACCACCTGGATCGCTATGCGACACCCTCGCAGAAAGCTCGCGTTCAGTCGGAGACCATTGCGATGTTCGTGACCATGAATGCGGAAGCTTCATGGCGCATCGAACACAGCCTGCCTCAAGTCTGGGAATATTTGGCACATCGTCAAGTCAACAGCTTTTTACCTTGCATGGCCCTCATTGATATTGTCGGCGGCTATGAACTGGGTGCCGATACTTATTTTTCTGCGCCTGTACGCGAAGTGATCGCCCTAGCTGCAAGTTTGACCATGCTCGTCAATGACTTGTATTCCGCATCCAAAGAGCAAGAGCCTGGCATCGGTGATTTCAACCTGCCATTGCTGCTGGCAAACGAACAAGGTTGTTCATTACAGCAAGCCTTGTGGTTGACAGCCGATCTTCACAACACGCTTATACGTAGATATGAAGCCAAGGAAAGAAGGCTGCTCAAACAGGCCTCCCCCACGCTCAAGCGCTTCCTCGGCGGGGTAAAAGCCTGGCTGGGCGGCAATTACGAGTGGCATCGACACAGCGGTCGCTATCAAGTGTGAACAAGCCGGCACTCAGCCCAACCGCCGATACCCCAACCATGCGGCCAACAACACCACCGCCCCCGCCGCCAACGCCACCCGGAACCCACTGGCAGCGCCGAAATGATCGATCATCCAACCAGAGCTGGCGGCGCCGATAGCAACGCCGATGCTCAGCCCGGTGATCAACCAGGTCATGCCTTCGGTAAGACGGCTGGGCGCAACGATCTGCTCGACCATGGCCATCGACACGATCAAGGTGGGCGCAAAGAACAGGCCGGAGATAAATATGGCGACGGCCAGGCCGGGGATGTTGCTCACCAGCAACAAGGGCAAGGTAGTCAACGCCGTGGCCACACCGCAGAACAGGAACTGACGCGGCAACGGCGCCTTGAGCTTGAGGGCACCGAAAGCCAGCCCGGCCAGGCACGAACCGATGGCGTACACCGACAGCACAATACTCGCCGCCGCCGGCTGGCCCTGATGCTGGGCGAACGCCACACTGACCACGTCCACCACGCCGACGATCACGCCCATGGCCAGCAGCAAGGTCATCAGAATCAAAACCGCAGGGGAAGCGATCAGCCAGCGGCCATGCGCGCCGTGGTGCTCGTGTATGGGTGGCTCGGTTTGCCGCTGCATTACAAAGGTGGTGACGCCCACCGCCAGCAACAATGCCGCCACCAAAGGGCCGGCTTCGGGGAACAGCACTACGCTCAGGCCCACAGAAATGGGTGGGCCGATAATAAAGCACACCTCATCCAGCACCGACTCCAGAGCAAACGCGGTTTGCAGCCTGGGCTGGCCGCGGTACAACTCGGTCCAGCGCGCCCGCACCATTGCGGACATATTGGGCATGCAGCCGGCCAGCGCAGCAAACAGGAACAGCGTCCAGCTTGGTGCCTGCAAACGCGTACACAGCAACAACATCAATAGCGCCCCGCCGCCGATCAGTGCGGCTATCGGCAGGACCTTGCCCTGGCCGTAGCGGTCCACCCAACGCGACACTTGCGGCGCACAAAACGCCGTGGCCAGGGCAAACACCGCCGCCACCGACCCCGCCAGCCCATAACCGCCATGGACTTGGGCGAGCATGGTGATCAGGCCGATACCGGTCATCGAGATTGGCATGCGCGCCAACATGCCTGCGAGCACAAAGGCTCGGGCGCCTGGGACCTGGAATAATTCGGCGTAAGGGTTTGCCATCCTGCGTAACCTCTTGCTCAAGCCGCGGCCTTGCTATCTGAAGCGATCCGGGCAGAATACATACGGTGCGTATGTGAGGGATCATGCTTCGCATACGCACCGTATGTCAATCACCAACCAATGAGACTTCCATGAGCCGAGCCCGTGCCGAAATGATCGAAGAGACTCGCGCCCGCCTGATCGCAAGTGCGCGCCGGGCATTCGCCACCCAAGGCTATGCCCATACCTCGATGGATGACTTTACCGCTCAAGCCGGGCTGACGCGCGGTGCGTTGTACCATCACTTTGGTGACAAAAAAGGCTTGCTGGCAGCCGTAGTCGCCCAGCTCGACAGCGAGATGGACGAGCACTTGCAACGCATCAGCGCGCAGGCCATAGAGCCCTGGAGCGGGTTTTGCGAACGCTGCCGAGCTTATCTGCGCATGGCCCAGGATCCGGAAATCCAGCGCATTGTGTTGCAGGATGCGCCAGCGGTGCTGGGGGATACCGGCTCACAACACCACTGCGTTGAGTCGTTGCGCCAACTCTTGGAGGCCCTGATGCAAGCCGGATGGGTGGAGCCGGCACCCAGCCAGGCACTGGCGCAGTTGATCAACGGCAGCCTGGTCAACACGGCGTTGTGGATCGCCCGAGATGCACACCCGAGCGCGCGGCTGGAGGAAGGCTTGCAGGGCCTGGAGGTGTTACTGCGCGGGCTCAGCCTCAAACCAACCGCTTGATCTGCTTATGCCGCCATACCAGCCGGTAATACGCGGTCTGCAATACCAGCATTGCCAGGTAGGTCACCGGGAACGCCATCCACACCCCCTCCAGCCCGAAGTGTGCGTTGAACAGATAAGCCATCGGCAGCTCCACGCAAAGCACGCAGAAAATCGAGATTGCCACCGGCATCAGCACCACGCCGCTGGCGCGCATGATGCCGCCGATCACCGCCTGGAAGCCGAACACCAGGATGCTCCAGAGCATGATGTGCAGCAGGTGTTCGGCTCTGATCCGGGCGCTGTCGTCAGTGATGAACAGCCCCAGCAACCAGTGCGACAACCCATAACCGAGCACAATCAGGCCCCCGGTCAGGCACAGGTTGATCACCAACCCCGTGCGCAGGATCGGCCCGATGCGCTCCAGGCGCCCGGCGCCGATCGCCTGGGCACCGAGGATCGAGGCGGTGATGGCAATCGACAGCGCCGGGAACTGGACGTAGTTGACGATCTGCGTCACCGCGCCATAAGCCGCCGTGGCCTGGGAGCCGTGGCTATTGACCAGGGCCAGGATGACCAATTCCGACAACGACAACACCACCATCTGCAAGCCTGTCGGCAGGCCGATGCGCAGCACTTTACCGAGGATGACGCGGTCAAGGCGTAAAGCCGCGAGCAGCTCGCGATCCGGTGCCATCACATGGTTTTTATGCCGCAGGCGCAGGACCAGGAACAGCATCGCCAAGGCGTTAGCCACCAAACCTGCGTAAACCGCACTCTGGATGCCAAGGGGCGGCAGGCCGATCCAGCCGCGAATCAGCGCTGGCGTCAGCAGCAAGCCCACCAGGGTCGAAACCATTAACGCCAGCAACGGCGAAATCGTGTCGCTCACCCCACGCAGCAACTGGGTATAGAGGATGAACACCAGCAACAGCGGCATGATCAACATCATCATCTGGGCATAGCCCACCGCATCGTCGAGCACATCCAGCGGCGTACCCAATGCCTGCAAGGCCGGGCGCGCAAACAGGCTGCCCAGCACCGCGGCAATCAGGCCCACCAGGGCGCCCAACGTCAGGGTGGCGCCGGTAATCACCTTGACCAGCCCCGTCTCCTGGGCACCCCACGCCTGGCCGATCAACACTGAGGCGCCCGCCCCCAGGCCGATCACCAGGGCGATAAAGAAAAACACGATGGGGAACATCCCCGACACCGCCGCTAAAGCCTGGGTGCCGAGCATTTGCCCGACATAGATACCGTTGAGGGTGCCGGAAAAGCTTTGCAGAAAATTGGACAGCACCATCGGTGCCAGAAAGATCAGATAGATCTGCCACAGCGGGCGTTGCAAAGGGGTCAGCATGAAAAATGGGACCTCGAATAACGAAAGCGTCGCAGGGTTATACCGTAAGTGGATCCAATGCTAATGCGTTTTAGCAAAGATCACTCATCCACCAAACGTCTGCGACGGCCTGCGCAACGTAGGGTCGAACGGGTTGATGCGTGGCCCGATTGCTGCAGCTTCGCGCTTGAGCAACTCCACCACCATCGGCAATCGGCTTGGCCCCAGGCGGTCACTGATGGTCGCCACACTCAACGCTGCGACCGCATGCCCCTCGCGGTTGAGGATCGGCACTGCCAACCCCGCCATACCTTCCAGCACCCCGGTGTTGCGTGCCGCGTAGCCCAAATTGCGAACGTTCTCAACTTCGGAGCGCAGCAGCACTTCGTCATACAAATGAAAATCCTTGAGCCGTGGCAGGTTGTAGCGGATGACCGTCTCGCGCTCTTCCTGCGGCAGAAAGGCCAGAATTGCCAGGCTGCCCTGCCCTACCCCCAGGGCTACGCGCCCTCCGATATCACCGGTGAAGGTACGAATCGGGTACGGGCCTTCGCTGCGGTCCAGGCAAATGGCGTCGAAGCCGCTGCGAGCCAGCAGGAACAGCGAATCTCCCAACGATGCACTCAGGCGCAACAGGCTTGGGCGCACCAGATCGCGCAGGTTGCCAGTCTTGCCGGCATTGGCCGCCAACGCAAAGAACTCCAGGCTCAGGCGATAGCGTTTACTGCGCGCATCCTGCTCGACCATGCCTTCATCCATCAGGCTGCGTAGCAAGCGGTGAGTGGTGGGCTGGGAGAGGCCAACTCGGTGGGCGAGCTGGGTGACACGTTCGCCTCCCTCGGGCACTTCACCCAGAGCGCGTAGTAAGGCAAACACGCGGGATACGCCACCAGCACCGACTTCCTTGCCGCTGCTATTCCGCTGAATGGAATCTGTATCACTCGATATCAACATAAATTCTGCTCAGTGAATAAATCTTAAAATAGTAGTCCGCTGAATGAAATTCCATCTTCCGCCCATCCTAGTCTTCGCTCTAATCTGCGTCCACAGGGGCGAAACGAACAACAACTGGCAGCCGACTCAAGATCGAGCGTCAACGCACCGGCAACACTCTTTTCGCATCTGCCCAAAACAAAAAAACGCGCTTCGGCGCGGCGGAATAAAAGGTGGAACGCAGACATGGCATTTCTCCAACTCAACGCCTTGAGTAAACGCTACGGCGCCGTTGATGCAGTAGTTGCCACCGACCTCGCGGTGGAAAAAGGTGAATTCGTTTCCCTGCTTGGTCCTTCGGGCTGCGGCAAGACCACCACCCTGCAAATGATCGCCGGCTTTGTCGAGGTGAGCAGCGGCCAGATCCTGCTCGATGGTCGCGACATCACCCGCGCCAAGCCTGCCAGTCGTGGCCTGGGCGTGGTGTTCCAAAGTTATGCGCTGTTTCCCCATATGAGCGTGCGCGACAACGTCGCCTTCGGCTTGAAGATGCGCAAGGTACCGGCCGCCGAGATCGCAAGCCTTGTCAAGACCGTACTCGAACTGGTGCGTCTGGCCCCCCATGCCGAACGCTACCCTCGGGAACTCTCCGGCGGCCAACGCCAACGCGTCGCGCTGGCCCGTGCATTGGTGATCGAGCCACCGGTTCTGCTGTTGGATGAACCGTTGTCCAACCTTGACGCCAACCTGCGTGAAGAGATGCAGTTCGAGATCCGCCGCATTCAATGTGCGGTGGGCATCACCACCTTAATGGTCACCCATGACCAGGGCGAAGCGCTCTCCATCAGCGATCGCGTGGTCGTGATGCAGGCCGGGCGCGTGACCCAGATCGACGCGCCGTACAAACTCTATGAACATCCGCGCACGCGCTTCATCTCTGACTTTGTCGGCAAGGCCAACCTGCTGGCCGGCGACTACGACGCGCTCGGTGTCCCCCAAGTGCGTCACCAGGGCGGCGCTGGCCAACTGACCCTGAGCCTGCGTCCGGAAAAGATCCAATTGGTACAAGCAGGTTCAGGCCGCGTGCAAGGCCAGGTGCTCGACCGCTACTTTTTCGGCAGCCAATGGCTGTATCGCATCCATACCCCCCTTGGCGAAATTACCGTGGTGCGCGGCAACGATGGCAGCGCACCGCTTTGCAACGGCGCGGCAGTGGGCCTGCAATGGCAAGCGGATTTGCTGCGGGTACTGGCGGCCGATGAGGTGCACCCATGAGTCGCGGCTACCTGCTCTCGTTACCGGCATTGGTGCTGTTTGGCGGGTTACTGATCTTGCCATTGGCCTTGACGCTGGTACTGTCCTTCAACGTGTTCGATTACCAGGTGGGTGTAAAGGCCGATCAGTGGACCCTGGCCCACTACCTGGCATTGTTGAGCGATGCCTATTTCTACGAGATCTTCTGGCGCACCTTCTGGATCAGTGCGCTGGTAACGTTGCTGTGCGTGCTGATCGGTGTACCGGAGGCGTACATCCTCAGCCGCATGGGTACGCCGTGGCGGTCGGTCTTCCTGATCCTGATCCTCACACCGCTTCTGATTTCCGTGGTGGTACGCGCGTTTGGCTGGAGCTTGCTGCTAGGCGCCGATGGCCTGGTCAACCAAGTGATCCAGGCCATCGGCGGGCGCCCGGTGAAGCTGCTGTATACGCCGTTCGCCGTGATCATCGCGCTGGTGCACGTGATGCTGCCGTTCATGATCATCCCGGTATGGACCTCCCTGCAAAAGCTCGACCCCTCGGCGGAACAAGCGGCGCTTTCTCTGGGCGCAAGCCAGGCCACGGTGATGCGCAAGATCGTGTTGCCGCAAGTGATGCCCGGCGTGCTGTCCGGCACCTTGATCGTGTTCGGCCTGGCCGCCAGTTCGTTCGCAATCCCAGGGTTGCTGGGCGGGCGGCGTCTGAAAATGGTCGCCACTGTGGTGTATGACCAATACCTCTCGGAACTCAACTGGCCCATGGGCGCGACTATCGCGGTGGTGCTGCTGTTGGTCAATCTACTGATCATGCTGAGCTGGAACCGAATGGTCGAAGGCCGCTATAAAAAGTCCCTGGGGGTTTAAGCGCATGTCCAGAAACGGTCCTTTGGCCCTCGGTTTCCATGGTTTGGTGGTGCTGTTCATGATGGCGCCGCTGGTGGTGGTGTGCCTGGTGGCGTTCACCCCGGAAAACACCTTGAGCCTGCCGACATCGGGCTTTTCCCTGCGCTGGTTTCGCGCCGTATTCGAACGCGCCGACTTCATCCAGGCCTTCTATAACAGCCTGATCCTGGCGTTTACCGCCGCGTCCCTGGCGACCTTGATCGCGGTACCGGCGGCTTTGGCGATCAGTCGCTATACGTTCCCCGGGCGCAACTTTTTCAGTGCACTGTTTCTGTCGCCGATCATCATCCCGCACCTGGTGCTGGGCGTGGCGATGCTGCGCCTGTTTGCGTTGATGGGTGTTAATGGCAGCTTTACCTGGCTGATGCTGGCGCACGTGGTGATCATCACTCCCTATGTACTGCGCCTGGTGCTGGCGGCAGCGATCGGGATTGATCGCAGTGCCGAGCAGGCCGCCGAATCCCTCGGAGCCGGGCGCTTTACGTTGTTCCGGCAAATCACCTTGCCGATGATTTTGCCTGGGGTGGCCGGTGGTTGGTTGCTGGCGTTCATCAACAGTTTCGATGAGGTGACCCTGTCAATCTTCGTCAGTTCACCTGCCACACAAACCCTGCCGGTGCGCATGTACGTGTATGCCACTGAGTCCATCGATCCAATGATGGCGGCGGTATCGGCGCTGGTGATCGCACTCACCGCAGCGACCATGATTCTGCTCGATCGGGTCTACGGCCTGGACCGTGTACTGGTGGGGAAACATTGATGGCGCTGTTCAAGCGGCTGACCGAAACCCAGCGCCCAGCCCTGGCGTTCACCCTTGATGGGCAGCCGGCCACCGGGCTGCTCGGCGATACCTTGCTGACTGCCATGCTGACCTGCGCCGACCATCTGCGCGGCAGCGATTTCAGCGCCGAACGCCGCGCCGGTTTTTGCCTGATGGGTGCGTGCCAGGATTGTTGGGTACGGCTTGCCGATGGGCGACGCGTACGGGCCTGCTCGACGTTGCTCGAAGAAGGTCACGCGATCAGCCGCGATCCAGGACGGCAGCCATGAAGCCCGTGGCAATTGTAGGCGCAGGCCCAGCGGGCATCGCTGCCGCACGTACGCTGCTCGATCACGGCATAAAACCCTGCTTGATCGATGAGAACCTGCGCGGCGGCGGGCAGATATATCGGCGCCAACCGGCAAACTTCCAGCGCTCGGCCAAACAACTCTACGGCTTTGAAGCGAGCAAGGCGCAGACCGTGCATCGCATCATGGACGAGCTTGCGCCGTTGATCGACTACCGGCCGCAAACCCTGGTATGGAACGCCGAGGACAACCGTCTCGACCTGCTCACCAGCGGTCGCATCGACAGCGTTGAGTATTCGCGCATCATTGTCGCCACCGGCGCCACCGACCGCATCCTGCCGGTGCCGGGCTGGACCTTGCCGGGCGTCTACAGCCTGGGCGCGGCGCAAATCGCCTTGAAGTACCAGGGCTGCGCAATTGGCGAACGCGTAGTGTTTTGTGGTTCCGGACCACTGCTCTATCTCGTCGCTTATCAATATGCCCAGGCGGGCGCCAAGGTGTTGGCCGTGCTCGACAGTGCGCCGTTCAGTGCCCAATGTCGCGCATTACCGGCGCTGCTCAGGCAACCGGCGACCCTGGCAAAGGGTTTGTATTACCGTGCTTGGCTGACGACCCATGGGATTGCCGTGCATCAGGGCGCAACACTGTCGCAGATCGATGGAGAGCAACGGGTCCACGGCATTCGCTGGGGCGAACAGACGCTGGAATGCGATGCGGTGGCCTTCGCGCATGCCCTGCGCAGCGAAACGCAACTAGCGGATTTACTCGGCTGTGACTTTGCCTGGAATAATCTCAACCGCGCCTGGTTGCCGCAGCGGGACTGCGCTGGGCGCAGCAGCGTCGAGGCGGTGTATCTGGCTGGCGATGGCGCAGGGATCATGGGCGCGGATGCGGCGCAGATGGCTGGCGAATGTGCGGCGTTGGCGCTGCTGGAGGATGCCGGCATTACGGTCGATCAGCACCGCCAGGATACGCTGCAGAAGCAGTTGGCGAGGATCCAGGGCTTTCGTCAGGGCCTGGAAACCGCGTTCCCTTTCCCCGAACAATGGGCTGTGCAAGCCCCCGACGAACTGATTCTGTGCCGCTGCGAAGAGGTCAGCGTCGGTGAAGTGCGGGCAGTAGTGGATGAGGGTCACTGGGAAATAAATCGGGTCAAAGCCCATTGCCGCATTGGCATGGGCCGCTGCCAGGGACGGATGTGCGGGTTGGCGACGGCGGAAATTGTCGCCCAGCGCAGCGGGCGTGGCATCGAACAAGTCGGACGCCTGCGAGGCCAAGCGCCGATCAAGCCGCTGCCGTTTGGCGTGGAGGGGCAACCATGATCGACGTCATCGTCCTGGGCGGCGGGATCGTCGGCGCTTCGGCAGCTTTGACACTCGCGCGAAAAGGCCAGCGGGTGGCGCTGGTGGAACGGGATTTTTGTGGCTCGCACTCCAGCGGCGTCAATTATGGCGGCGTGCGCCGCCAGGGCCGGCCCTTGCATCAGTTACCGTTGTCCCAGCGTGCCCATCAACTGTGGGCCGACTTGCCAGGCTTGATTGGCATTAGTGGCGAGTACGTGCGCTGCGGGCATTTGAAGCTGGCGCGCAGCCCGGCAGATTTTGCTGCGTTGCATGCGTATGCCGAACAAACCCGTGGCTTCGACCTGGGCTTGCAGCTGTTGGATCGCACTGAGTTGCGCGGGCGTTTCCCCTGGGTGGGCGACGTGGCAGTGGGTGCCTCCTTGTGCCCGGAAGACGGACATGCCAACCCGCGACTAGTGGCCCCTGCCTTCGCCCGTGCCGCCCTACGCCACGGCGCCGAGGTGTACGAGCAAGCCGAAGTGATCGGCATCGAGTACAACAGCCAACAGTTCCAGGTGCACTGTGCCAATGGCTTGCATCTGCAAGCCCCCTGGCTGCTCAACTGCGCCGGTGCCTGGGCCGGCAGTGTCGCTGCACAGTTTGACGAGCCGGTACCGATTACCTCGGCGCACCCGGCGATGCTGGTCACCGAACCACTGCCGGTGGTGATGACTGTCAGTACCGGTGTCGAGGGCGGAGGGATCTATGCGCGGCAAGTCGCCAGGGGCAACTGCATCCTCGGCGGCGGTCGCGGCTTTGCCCTCGGCCCACAGCAAGCCAGGCCAGGTCAGGCCGCGCTGCTGGAAATTCTGCGCAATGCCAGCGAACTCTATCCATTTCTCAAGGGTGCCCAGGCGATCCGGACCTGGAGCGGCACCGAAGGTTACTTGCCCGATCACGAACCGGTGATCGGCCCCAGCAGCACCCAACCTGGCCTGCTCCACGGTTTCGGCTTCGCCGGCGCCGGGTTCCAGCTCGGCCCCGCAGTCGGCGAAGCCCTGGCAGAGATTGTCTGCGCAGGGGCCAGCCGCCAACCCATCGAAGCGTTTTCCATCCGTCGTTTCCAAGCCTGAGAGGAAAAACATCCATGCACTCACGCATCGCTTTATCCTGCTTGTCCCTCGCCTTGCTCACCGGCACCGCCCATGCCGCCCCCACGCTGTATCTGGGCATGAACGGCGGTACCATGGAACGGGTGTACGCCGACAAGGTGCTGCCCGCCTTCGAGAAAGCCAACAACGTCAAGGTGGTGATCGTACCCGGCACCTCCTCGGACATCCTTGCCAAGGTCCAGGCCAACAAGGCCAACCCGCAGATGCACGTCATGTTCCTCGACGACGGCTTCATGTACCGCGCGATCTCCATGGGCCTGTGCGACAAGCTCGCGCCAAGCCCGACCCTGGAGCAGATCCCGGCCAAGGCCAGAATCAAGGACGAAGCCGTGGCCGTAACACTGGGCGTCACCGGCCTGGGTTACAACGCCAAGATGTTCAAGGACAAGGGCTGGTCCGCACCCACCTCGTGGATGGACCTGGCCGACCCGCGTTTCAAGGACAAAGTGGTGTTCCAGTCCCTGGCCTCCTCCACCTTTGGCCTGCACGGTTTCCTGATGTTCAACCGCATCCAGGGTGGCGATGAAACCAATGTAGAACCGGGCTTCAAAGCCTGGCCTACGAGCGTCGGCCCCAACGTACTGGAATACATCGCCAGCTCCGCGAAGATCTCCGAGATGGTGCAAACCGACGAAGCCGCACTCTTCCCCCTGACGCCGACCCAGGTCGCCACGCAGAAGCTGTTGGGCATCCCCATGGAATATGCGCAGCCCAAGGAAGGCGCGGTGGTTCTCAACGTGGCCGAATGCGTGATCGCCCGCAATGACCAGCCGGAACTGGCGCAGAAACTCGCGGCGTTCTTGCTGACCGCCGAGGCCCAGGCGCCGGCGCTAGAGGACGGCGACCAGATCCCGTCGAACCCGACGACGCCCACCACCGAAAAGACCCGGGCACGGGTGGAAGCCATGCAGGGTTACTTGCAGACGGCGATTTCAATTGACTGGGACCAGGTTAACCAGGCGAGGCCGGAATGGAATGCGCGGTGGAGTCGCTCGATTGAGCGTTGAGGCTTGAGCGCTGCGCAATCGCGGCCAGTTCATCGCGGGTGCTACTGATGACAGCACCCGCCTTGAGCAACTCATTGACCGCCTGTACACCCCCCTCCTCGCTGATGCTGCGGCACGCCGGCAGGTGCAGGACCACTTGCAATCCGGCCTTGAGCAACTGCAACGCAGTGGTCTTGACGCAGTAGTCCAAAGCCAGGCCGCCGACGATCACACGCACCACCCCTCGGGCCTAGAGGTACTCGATGACGCCGGTGGACAGTTTGTCATGCAGGTCGTGGTAGCAGGCACCAAATGCACCCTCACAGGTTGACAAGACTCATAGTCTTGATTTTATTGGACTTTTAGTGATTATCAATCGAAGTGGTTGACACCAAAGCTGTTGACACATGGCCCGAACCTCCACTTAGATTGACAAATCCTCTAACCTTAAACTGTAGGAAACAGATCACGGTTCCAACAGCCGTTGAGGCAGGTCATGGGTTCGAGTTGCGCGGGCGGCCTACTCCGCTGAATTAAAGCAGGTCAAGTGAATAATGAGCGAGGCTCTGCAGCTAAGCAGGACGATGGGACTTGCTATTGCACTAGCAGGAGCAACGACGCGACTGCCGACTAATTTCTTGCCGCAGCATGGGACATTCAAACCTGTTCGTACCTAAAGAACGCAGTTGGACTCAAAGCTATAAGGCTGTAGTTGACGGGTTGTCATTGGCCTTACGGCAAAGTCGGGGCAATCGCCAAAAACAACAACCGCATCTCGCTTGGAGTCATCTGCGTACATCATCAGCAATAGTAAAAGCCATGTTTAGCATTTGCCTGAGGGTTGCCCAAGCCAAAACAAGGCTTTCCCCAAAGAACCAGGCAGCCTTCGAGTCAGAATCGCATCTCGATTGGCGGACTACCGAAAGGCAGGGAACTGTAAATGAAACAGCAGACTGAATGACCACGAAAACCGAATCCACTGCCCCGTTCCTAAAATCCGGGGACACGGCAGTTCTCTTCGACGGCACATGCAAGCTCTGCAACGGGTGGGCTAGGTTCATCATCCACTATGACAAGGCTCATCGAATTCAGCTCGCTGCGGTTCAGTCGCCTGAGGGCCAAGAGCTTTTGAGGTGGGCCGGACTGCCGCAGGACAAATTCAACACCATTGTTCTCATCTCAAACAACAAGGTGTCCATACGTTCTGAGGCGATGTTCGAGATTTTAGGTCGCCTAAATGCCCCGTGGCGCTGGCTCATGGCTGCACGTGTTGTACCAGCAGCAATGCGAGATTGGATGTACGACAAAATCGCGGTAAATCGCTATCGGTTGTTTGGTCAGTACGACTCCACCCACCTTCCAGCGGCAGATCACGATAAGCGCTTTTTGAAAGCAAACGTCGCAGTGGTTCACTAGACCTTAGATTCAGGCGTCAGGGTCGGTGATATATGATCGAACGCATGATCTTTTCGTTTTCCGCTTTACACATATCGCGAATGCCTTCTTTTGCTGAAGGCGGCATGCGCGTCTCTGCAGCATCTGCACAAAAATCCTCCATCCAGCTCAAGTTTCGCCAAAACACACCGTTTTCAATTGTATGTACACGGTGAGAAACCAGCCTTGACCAAATCAAAGCCTGCATCCATTCAGATTCTGCGGGGAGCGATATCGTTTCCCGAGACGATCCTGGGCAACCGTCAGCGGAGAACCTGGGAACGACTGATTAGTTACATTGAGTCATCCGACTCACCTTACGCATTCGATAAGGCAGCATCCCACGTCGAAGGCTATGTGCACACGCTTGTCGATAGCGACCAGATCCACGTTTCTATCGAACGAGATCTGTTGATTATCGAAACGGTCGACGCTTGGCGATGCACCCGTACTGAATCGAACACTTCGCCTTATCTGAACGCCCCAGGAAAACCATGACTTCCTTTTTTAAACGCTACGCCGACGGCGGAACATCAGATCGGCACATCCATATGCCGCAGCGTCCTCTGCCCACGACCGTCAGTCATTGTCCCCTCGAGGTCTTAGTCGGCCATTGGGAAAAGTATCTGGTAGATCCCTCCTCCGTTCGTGAGCAGTTTCCGTGGGCTGCGCGATTCGTTATGGGCATGCCCGTTCCATCGTGGGCGCGCGGGCTGGAGTGGAACCTAGGGCAGAAGGCTCGTTTTATTTCCGCTGTTTGGTCAGGGGCAGACCTGGGGAGCTACCTCACGAATGACTGGTACGAGCCAGTGATCGGTATCAGGGCATTAGCCGAAAACAGTGAAATTTTGATTGATGGCCAACAACGTCTGCACAGCCTGGAAGAGTATTTCCTCGACCGCTTGGCGATTGCTGATGCACAAGGACAGCCAAGGATTTGGTCTGAGCTCGGCAACGGCGAAAGGAAACGCTTTCTGTCGACGATCTTCAACCATGCCAGGGTGTCGTCTGGCGACGAGGTGGTATTGCGCAGGACATACGATCTTTGCGCGCTGGGCGTAGTGCCTCGGTCATTTGATCAACGGGCTGTTCGGTAAACTTTAATCAAGGCGGTCGGGCGTATCCCTTCGGGAGCGGCTGTCGTAAACCGAGCCCCGCTACGCTGGGTCTCGGCCCTTCGGGCTTCCATCCTTTCGCTCTTCGACCATCATGGTCTGCACGCTCTGCTTGCAGAGCGATCCGACTTACCTTCTTGCTTGGACATTGGCTACCGCTCCCACATACTGCTGAGCATCCGATCAAAGATGAGGCCGGGCAAATGGGTTGGCTCTTTTGGAAAGACAAGCGCCCCGCATGGGTTCAGGCGGAAGAACGGGAATTCATCAAGGCTGCGAACCGCCTAAAGACTCTTCAGGTAACGCCTCGCGGTGGCATGCGCATTGACCCCGAGGAACTCAGGGATCAGATCCTTGCGGCCCGTGAGTTATACAAAGACCTGGTTCAGAAATAACGGCAGCGTGTAAGCAACCTGCTTGCAGCCGCCGCCATTTAGCATGCTTTCAGAACGGTAAAAAAAGGTGTCCGAGGAAGCTCGACTCACTGAAACCATGGCGCCCACGTCAGTGGCTTACCGTCCCGAGTCAACTGCGTGGCTTACCCACGCGGAGCTAACGCAGTCATTCGATTGAGCCGCACGCGCGATGGACTCCAGCGATCAATCCCATCTCTTTTTGATTCCCATCTCATGCCAAGTGCTGATCTCGTCGGAAGTCATCGCCTGGATATATCGATAACCCTGATCCTTGAAAAAGTCTACGTACTGATCTCTGCAACGCAGGTGCATCGACTTTTTGCCTAGCTCCTCGGCGATGGGCTCGACGTTAGCGATCAGTGCTGCTAGGTCATGGCTGTGAAAGGACGGATCGATTGCGATTGATCTGATGTGGAAGCAAGGTGCGCTCGCATCAGCATTGCACTGATCTTTGAACCCTTCTTCCGTAATGAAATCGTCATCCGAGTGACCGAAATGAGCAAAGCCTACGAACTTTCCTTCATGCTCATATATGAGGAAGTTCTCGGGATTGCGCTGAATCCACTCCTGAAATTCTTCCAGGGTCGCGTTCGCGTCGCCAACCCAGGCTAAGCTCTCGACGCGGAAGCAATTCGCTGCATCGTCAGGGGTGGCAGAGCGGTATACAGATACCCACATATCATTACCTCGATGATCCTAGAAGCGGGCATGGTAATGGGTCTGCAGGTTCCACGCACCACATGAAGCGGGCCGTAATGCCTGCCCTAGAGCCCTCTCTGCTAAATCTGCGCCGTTGATTTGCCTGACCCATCGAGCGTGTCAGAAGAGCCTTATGGCGAGTTCAGGAGGCGAATGATGATTCACGGCTATTGAGCTGCGCCAGCACCCGTTCTAGAAAACGGCGCTCTTCCCCATAGAAGAATGCGGAGGGTTCATGAACCGCCAAGTGCTTGATGTCCTCCTCCCACTCGCCGTACCAAGCGTCTCGTGTGTCGACATAGATACTAGGTCGGTCAGGGAATTGATCTCCGGTGATGTCGACGATCAGTCCATCGACTTCAAGCCAAGCATGTGAAGCGCCGTCCTTCATCCCGCAAACATAGAAGAATTCGCCAAGTCCTACGGTGTTCAAATAGTCGCCCATGAGCTCAGAAAAGATTCCGCAGCATCCGGGTGGGAAACCTTGAATGTGCATGGGGACATCGTCGGTCTGTACGACCATCTCGACTGCCAACCTGAAGCTCGTTGCCAACTCAAGCGCTGCTGAACGAAGCATTTTCTATCCCCATAAAGAAGGGCCCGCAGGGCCCTCCATTTGTACTCAACAGATTTTACTGGGCCAGCCAGCTCTCGACCGTATCGGAGCCATGTTCGGCTTTCCATTCCTTCAGCACTTTGTGATTGCCACCCTTGGTCTCAACCACTTCACCTGAGTGAGGGTTCTTGTAAACCTTGATGGCGCGCGCCTTGCGGACGCCCTTGGTCTCAGCGACTGCAGGAGCGCGGCGGCTAGAAGATTGCGGATCGAGAATCGCGACGATGTTGCGCAGGCTGTAGCCATACTCGCCCAGAAGATCGCGGAGATTCTTCTCGAACTCGATCTCACGCTTCAGGCCATCATCGTTTTTCAGTGTTTCAAGCTCTGCCAATTGGGCAGCAAGCTGCTGTTCAAGCGCGCGGAATTCAGCGAGACGGGACATGTAACACCTCAGATATTTAGTGTTGTCAGTATAGTCAGCACTATCCAAAGTAGACAATTGAAGGTGCACTCCGACGCCTAACGCTGACGCTCACGCCTTGCAGACATGTGAGCATCCAAGTGCTTCATTTCAGCCTGCCATTGAGTCAGAAATTTGTCCCAGTCATGGGCGTACAGGCCATCGACCAAGCGCGTCGAGCCGATGCTCGCTTGTAGAAAACGCTCACGCCACGGCTGAGGAATATTGGCCTCGTCAACGATGTTGATACCGGAACTGTGGCGCTCAATCAGGACTGCTTTGCGGACAGCATCAATATCGAGATGTGGATGACTCTGGTTTAAGTCGACGCGCTCTTGGTCTTCAATGTCGTCAAGCACATTCAAAATAGCGACAGCTTGTGGGTTGCCCGGCACCAGGTGCGAAAGTGTCCAGAGGGCTTTGCGCCTGACAGACTCACGCGTACGAAGATCATCAGCCATGTTCAATGCCTCGATTGGAACCGGCAGTCAGTCGACGATAAAGGTCGGCTAAGAGGCGAGCATCCAGCAGCGCGTGATGCGGAAGTTCCGGGAGCGTCACGTCGCCGATATCATCCGCTTCGAGATGCCTGAATAGCAGGATCAGGTTGGTTGGACTATTGGCAACGCTAGCAGGCCAACGATGATTTACGTAGGCCAATTGGCAGAAGAGATCCCAGTCCCAATCCGGTGCGTCCGAGCAAATCTCGAGCGGGCCTTCAAGGTTGCTCAAGAAAGCGAGCAGTGAGGTTTGAGCTTCGACCAAGGGTTGCCCATGTTCAGGCAGATTAAGCTGTGGCAGGACATTTTGAATCACGAAGTCGCTGCAGTCCTGAGTGACGTACGTGTCTGTGAGCTCGACGTAGTATTCGTGCCCGGCTTCGGACACGAGTGCCAGCGAAATCAACTTCGTGTCTCGGTTGAGCCGAGTGAACTCACAGTCCAAAAATAGCTTCATCCTCTCCTCCGTAGCCCTTACCCTTTTTCACCTAGTTTAGAGATCTACATCGTCAAAGATGTTACGTCCTCCCCCCGTTGCAGAGGGCCGAATCAAATCGCTCCGTCCGACTGCTGGTTCCTCATACCGCTCTTGCGAGACCTCACTCACCCAATCGTCAACTCGACGCCGTTGGGTATCGACCACATCCTCGATACCTGGCCATCCCGGAAAGGCCGCGTAAATACCCTCTAGCTCATCAATAAAATCAGAAAAGTGGTTATCAGGATCGTTTTCGTAGCAATACGATTCCTGCAGGGACTTGCGAACCCTGTCCAGGTCAGGCAGCACATGTTTCTGTACATCGCTGTAGAAGTCTTCACGCTCGTGGCTTGTGAAGAACTCATGCATCTCGTTATCGTAGATGTGCCCGAGCTCATCATGATCAAAGACAAAGTCCCGAATCTTGGTGGAAATCGCTTCTCTCGCTGACTCAGGTAAAAGCCCTTGCCGTAGCAGACGGAGAGCTAGATCAGACGACCTCGTGAACAGGTTTATCGCGAAGTCACGAACCAAGCTGGAATGCAGATTTCCATCTACTCTCGAGTAGATGCATAGGAACGCGTCATTTGTCCTGCGTTGCAGAAAAGAATACAGCCTCCCCCGCCTCACGCGCTCCATCTCGCCTTCGCATGCAACGTATTCACAGCACCGATTCGCGATTGCTGCGAACATGCTTGAAGGCAGAATCGTAGCGTTTTGAACCCCTGCGTTGCCGCATGTCACCAGTTCCATCAACCGCTCAATCGGTGTTCCATCCACAAAAATCTGCAGATGTTCAGGACTCTGGGCGAGTATCAACGCAAAAGCATCCCCAATCGTAGGATGCTTATATCGCCAGAAACGTCCATCAGCCGTATCTGCCATCTGAAGAAAACTACCCCGGAGGCTCTCCAGTGCTCGGATACACCCGGACTGGCTACCGCCCAGCCTTTCAATTGTCTGCATCTCGCCGCTAGACAGACTCACCGGGCTTTCGATTGCTCCATGCTTCATGTAGAGAAGAGCAAGTGCGGCCTGGCTCTCGTCATCCATACCCTGCATCGTCTCGACGAGCCATCGCTCCTGCTTCGCGACAAATTCGTCGATATTTTTCTGGTCAATCTCTAGCGCTTTGGTGAATTCAGCGCTCCCCAAACGCCGAGCAGTCTCGGGAGCGAACCGACTGTGAGCTGCCACAGCAGGAAGAAACTCCTTCAAGACCGTCCGAACCCGCTGTGGTTGGTTTCCAAGCTTCACATGGTTGTAGAGGATTTCTGACTTTTCCTGGGAGGTCAGCTCTTTCACGTCGATGACAACCTGGCTCTCTTCCATAAGAGGAAATGCTGTTTTCTTTAGGTCACGTCGTGCGCTGTTGTAAATGTAGTCACGGCTGGTCAGAACTATCCGATGCCCACCTCGGATCATGGTCGTGAGAGCGGGAAGAATCCGGTTCCACTCCATCACCAAGTCTGCTTCGTACTGCATCGCCCCGAAAGCGTCATCAACCCATACGAACTGCGATGTTTCTTCAGTATTCCAGTGATCTCTTATCTGCTCAGGCCTCTCCAGCTTCAATACTAAGCTTTCCCATTTGTCCATCGCACACATGGCCATGAGTGAGGCAATCGTTGTCTTACCTGCTGCGGGCTCTCCAACCAACAGAACAAAGCCATGCTGCTGAAGGGCTTGAAGCGCTTTGCGATAGGTGCCCGTCACCACGAGCTTTGAAAGGTCGGGAAGCTCCGTCAGCAACGCCTTCGTCTGCTTGTACCGTCTCTCATCCAAGATCTGGCTAAGGTCGCCAAGGCCGTAGAGTCGGGGCACATTCATGCGCAGATCACTGTTCAGCTGGATCTTCTCGCAGATCCAGGTAGAACCCAGCAAAAGCACGTGCTTGGCCCCAGTATCCTCAAACGCCAACCGTATTTTGAGATTGCTATCCCCTGTCCAGCCTGCATTTGTCATCAGGACATAGACATCACACTTTCCTTTGGCGACGAGTCCGCGCACCTTTTCAAGCTCGCCAGTCACATCAGATAGAGTGAGATTGTGATCACGGCGCGATGTGAACTTGCACTGGATGACGAATTCGCCTGCATACACTTCGTTTAGCTGAGGAGACCACGTTCCCTTGAACCCACCATCGCGGCCTCCGTCATTTCCTTCAAGGAACGTTTCGACTGTCTGGCCCAAAACTGTTGAGGCTACCGCTATGCACAGCTGCTGAAAACTATGCCAACCTAAGAGGTGAAGGTCGTATTTTGGGGGCGTCATGGGCATTCGATCCTTGAAACAAAATCTAGAGGTCGGACAGAGAGCCATCATAGCGGAACTACAATTACACCGGGGCTGTGGTGGCAGAAACCGCAATTACCTAGTTTGAGGAGGGTAGAATTGTGAGGACAATTGACATATGAAACATATCCAGCTGATTCTCCATGACGAGAGCGCCGCGAAGGCGTAACGCCTCAGCGCAAGGTAGGCCACCAGAACCAGCCGGTGGTGGCTTACTTTTCTTTGCTTAGGATTCCAAGCCCCTAGTTTCTGTGTTTTTCTGCCGATGGCGCTATCGACGAGCCACTTGGCATCGAAATCCTCATAACCTTCAAATGCCGCCCGCCTTGCACTTAGGCCGGCTCACATTGCTCGCAGACCAGCTGGGTGTTCGTATAAGGGCCATAGGCAGTATGTTGGTCGACTGCCCACAGACAAAATTTCGGATCACTGAATCGTTTCCTTACCAATTATTTGGCGACAAATAAATGCCAGAAAAGTAAAAAGAAAAAACCCAAATCAGATACGCAAAATCAACGAAACGAAGTGATATCATTCGGCCACACTGACAGATCGCTAACAGCGAAAGGAGTTCATGTGAGTCAAGAAGATGATGAGAAGTACCCCGCCAGCGCGGTGTCGTCCTGGAGCGGCTTCGTGTATCAAGGAAAGATCGCACTTTATCACTCCCTCAAGCTTATTTACGATGGCGATTTAGAGTTCGAGCTTCAACTAGATAGTAGCGATGACTTCGCTATTTATAAAGATGGAAAACTGCACACCGCCCATCAAGTCAAAGCGAAGATAAGCAAATATCGTAGTGGCTACACCACGGCACTGGAACAGTCCACTTTAATAGAATACGACAAAATCAAAGGAACGACCCGTTACTTCCACGTATCCGTCCAGCTGAACAATACAGACGATCACAAAGGCGCTAGCGGAGAAACAGTAAAATTCTACCGCTACGGAGACAACTATCATTGCGGCTTGGGTGAAATTGAAGAGCTAACTAAAAAACTCATTAGAAAGCTATGTGAGAAGCAGTCTATTATTGCCAGTGACAACCTTATAAATTTTAATTACTGCTTACTGTCAGAAAAAATCAGCACCAAGGCAATACATAATCACAAATCAAATCAAGTCGACGGAATCTCAGAAGACAGAGCCGCATACGAGGGCCGCATCAAGGCCAGAAACATTTTAGATGACCTGCTGGCCGAAAACCCCTATCAGAATCGGGACTACTATGCGGTTGAGTTGAAGGCCAGACTCCAAACCCATCTAGAAGAACGACTGGATCAGGCGTTACCAACAATGAGTGACGCGACCTATGAGAGAGCCAGGCATCTGTGCGAGCACATTCGCGATACACATATTAACGAATTGAAAATCTTATGCCAGATGATGAAACCTTCCGAGCGGTTTCAAGACGTTCAGACGAACGACATTAGGCGATACACCAAGCTCATCCAGGCTATTTCGGCGGAACCTATATTCAACCGCCTTCCACACTATCTGGATGGAGAAAATCGATTCTACGTACCTACCGCTCTCGACGTTGATGAAAGCGAAGAGTGTGAGTCTGATATGATCCGTGAAATGAAAAACAACGGGGATCTACTCAGACTGCTTTTTGAGTATAACCACCTAATCGCTAGCAAAGCAGAAGCCTCATTCAACTTTAATACAAAATTCACAAACCCAGATGATCTCAACAACAAACTGGCCACTGAGAAGCTTGAAAGTAACATCACCAAATCGCTATGCATTAGCGTACTAACCAAAGACGACGCGGAGGGTCGACTGAATGATAAAGCAACTCATTGATGAAGCACTTGCTGCCCATGGCTTTGTGAGTAAACGTGAACTGGACACCACAAGCTTTTATGTTCGCGAGTCTGGATCTGCCATCAGATTCGCAGTGGTACATATTTTAGACGACCTTGCTGACCCAGCCGAGCTGAACAACAAAATCAATCACCTCGCTCCCGAGGAATTTCTCAGAAATCCAAGCTTCAAGAAGAATTGCGATCTGATTTGCATTCATCGCCTAGACGTTCTGGCCGAGTTTCAGAATCACGAAGAAGAAATCTTTGCAATTGAAGAAGACCCACACTTTTATAAAAAATATGTCCTGTACTACAGCGTTGCGGAAGAAAGCGCTCTCACAGACTTCACTTACGACAAACTGTTGGATGTGATCGCTGACAAAAAGGAATTTCTTGGCTATAAAGACAATCCTCTTACCGCAACACAGTACAGTTTCGCTGCGAAGACCTTCATCAAACTTCCTTTCTTGGAACTACCAAGCCATCAAGGAAACCTCGTGTCTCTGCGTTTACAGGCTGGTGAAGCCGTAGCGCAAGCTGGCCTCAATGACACGTACCACATTATGCAGCAAGTCACAAAAAACAACGCCGACGACTTGATCAAGGAAATGATTCGCAATGAACTGGCAAATATCCAAGATTGAAATTTCTAGCTTCAAAGCATTCAAGCACATTTACTTGGATCTCGGCGAGTCGTCCTTGCTAACTCTGGACGGCCCTAACGGTTATGGAAAAACAAGCATATTCGACGCCATCGAGCTACTGCTTACTGGTGAAATCAAGAGAATCCAAGAACTTTTCTTGACACTTCTTACAAAAAACAAAAAAGACTATGCCGACAACCTCTTCTGGAATAAACGCTCAGGAGAAAATGACCTTTACATCAAGATAGAGTTCTCGAACGAAAGCCGAAAACTTACCCTGGCTCGCCACTGCCCCGCCAAAACCTTCAGAAAACAATCCAACAATCGTGCCGACAAGTACGAGCACTTCAAACTTTATGAGCTCCCAGAGTTTGAATCACAAGACTTTACGCCTTCTAATGCCCGTGAGAACCATTACCTAGAAGAAGTATTCGGGAAGCACTTCAGAGAAAACTTTTCCTTCCTAAACTATCTAGAGCAAGGGCAAAACCGGCTTCTCCATACAAGAGTGGACGACCGCAAGAATCAGCTTGGCAATCTTTTCAATATTAGCGAAATCGAAACTGAGATTGAGAACTGCACTACGGCCTCCACCAAGCTCTCCAAATTCATAAAAGATGCTGATCGGAACGCTAAGGCCGAATCGCTTAAAGAGGAACTGCAAACCCTACGTGGCGCACTACAGGCTGACACAGACGCCATTGAATACAAAAAAATATCTACCACAGACGTGCAGCCGGGGTGGGATAATGAAGTCCTTTTTGCAACCTATTCAGTAGCTGATCACTCCACCTACCAAGAATCTGTTCAAAAAATCACGGATCTCTTACCGCTGAAAGCAACAATTAGAACCAGGGCATTCAATGACTCCATTGACGTCTTCGTAAACCGAAATGAAGAATCTTTGAAAAAGCTTGCCGAATTTGGCACAGATCTAGATAGTCTAGACGTACTAGATACCATCAAAAAAGAGATCGAAGCCCTAGGAACTTTATCAGCAATCATCAAGCGCGGTGCATTGGTAATAAAACCTGATGATGCCCGAAAGCTGACCAATTGGGCCGAAGGTCGACTTGAGTGGTTTGAAGCGCAAATACTAGCCCGTGATAGTCTTCAAAATCAAAGCACCTCCAATGCCAGCATTATTGCCGAACTGGATCGCCTTAAAAAGTTATTAGTCGATCAGCACAAAAAGGTTAACTCAGACGATAAATTGTGCCCTCTTTGTGGAGCAGATTGGGAAGACCACCAGTCGATGGTGAAGGCCGTTGACAAACGTACCAAGGAAATCTCCGAGTTACTGAGCCAGGATGGTCAAACCTTACTCAGCTTGATCGCGGCAATGGACGGTGAATTGGCACTGCTTAACACCTTCATCCAGGATCGTCTCAATACGCTTACACCTACGTTCAATCCCACGCTCCATGAGGCCTTGACGAAAATCAAGGCTCGGCTTCCAGCCATAACTCAATTACGAACAAATCTAAAAGATAGAAATATTCAAGCGTCATACTTATTTACAGACATTGACAGCTTAATCAATGAGCGCCTACAAATTCTTAAACAGGAGATCTTGGCAAAGAAGCAGATCGAAGTCGATGGCCTCCCACTACCAGATGACTGGCGAGAAACAATCAATTCAACCTTCAAGGCTTTTGAAGACTTCTATATAGTCACTTTCGAAGACTTAACTAGCAAAGAAAAATACATATCACTGAAAGCAAACGAATCGCAGAACGCTAGACTTCAGACCTGCCTAACTGATCTCAAAATTTATGAAAAGGAAAACGAAGCGGCCAGAAAAGCTCAAGATAAAGTCGATACATTGCGCACCACGCTGAAGCGCACAGAACAGAACTATACCGACCAAACCATTGCGGCGATTGAGCTAATATTCCACATCTACAGTGGTCGACTCATTCAAAACTATCAACGCGGGCTGGGGCTTTTCATCGAGAGCCGAGAAGGTACACAGCTTAGGTTCCTGACGGCGGAAAAATCAGAACACGACGCAGTCATGTCCATGAGCTCAGGTCAGGTATCTGCACTCAGCCTCGCTTTCTTCCTTGCTCTCAACAAGGTTTATTCTCGAGTCCCCCTCATCTTGATTGATGATCCATCACAGTCCCTGGATGAAGTGAACGTGGCCTCCCTGACCGACCTACTTCGTTGCGAGCTTAAACATTGCCAGCTGATACTGTCTTCCCACGAGGACGACATCTCGGCTTACATGCGCTACCGCTTCGACAGAGCGGGTTTAACCGCGAGATCGCTCAACATGCAGCTCTTGGCGAAAGAAGCCTCGTAGAGCTACCTGTGGCGACCTAGTGGAACTGGGTGGCCCAAGACGGGAATAGCGTTGTTGTCTTCCTTTTCAGTTACGACAAGCTCTTGGGGTCAAGCCTGCTTCTGACAGCACGCGAGGGTAAAGATAACTCCTTGGCATGCGTCGCCTGCTGTATGTCACTTGCAGCCGGGCCGAAGAAAGTCTCGCCATGGTGATCTACACCACTCAGCCGGCGACGGCGAAACAGCGAGTGATTGAGGCTGGCTGGCTCCAGCAAGAGGAGATTGAAATTCTGTGGCATCCTCTCGCAGCTAGCTGGCCGGTAACCGAGCTGGGGTTATTTATCTGCTGTGGATTGGGCCACCTTTCGGCTTGGCAGGCTATCTATTCTCGACAGGTAGAAACTCCCTGCCTAGAGCCTGCCAACTCGCTTGGTATAGACCGTTATATAGTCTTTTTCCAGCTTGATCTTGCCTACAAAGCCACGATCATTGAGTGCCTGACAAAGACGAACATCAAGCTCCGAATTCGGCAACCGCACAGTTCGTTTATCCCCCAACAACTCAGCGTATCCACCAGAGAGCGAAGCCAGTATCGCTGAGGTCGTAGCCCAATCGACATGCAGTTTGAGAGCCTGATGCAATAGCTCCTGCTTTTCACGTTGCGAAAGATTGGCATCGCACGCACGCGACGCAATGATGCTTCTGCAATTCCTGGGCATAATGAAATTCTCGGCATTAGCCCTGGCGCACACCAATGCAAGTTTCCCGGCTACAGCCGCGTGACTAGCTTCTTCTCGCTCAACCAAACCCTCCCACATCTCGGCAATGTCACCAATAGGCACAGTGCGCGCGGCACATATCAAACCGACAGTCTTCGGATCGAGCTTTCGTAGGTAGACGTAGTCACGGGCATCAGCCCAGCACCTGATCAGATACGCCGCCTCTGCGGTTGGAGCATTGTTGCCGATTTCCTCTAGAACCTGACCATCGAAGGGCACGAAATGAGCCTGGGCCAGAAACGCCCATCGGTCAGCCGATATGCTCAGCCCTGCGAGACACTCAGGGCCGACAGTTGTACTCCCGAAAATTTCATCCAGCGAGTCATCGTCAAGCTCCGAAGCCAGCAAATAGGCTTTCAGATCATCCGTCTCGTCTCTCGCATCATCCCAAAGCCGCTGAGCTTCAAGGGCGTTCCTAGTAAGGAATGCTGTAAAGATGTCTCGGATACGATCCTGTTCTTCCTTGTCAATCGATTCAGATGGAGTATCTGTTGGCCTTACAATCATGCCGATATAGTAGCTCCACGCAGCATTTGGAACGGAGGTCACACGGTCTAGTTCTAGAGCCTTCTCCCAAATGTTATCGGTGAACCCTTCCAAGTCATCAATCAAACATTCGATGTGCTGGAAAAAATCCTCCTGCAATTCTTGATCATCCTCTACTAGGCCGAGAATGTACCTAAGGGACTCAGTGTCTTCCTGAAGCTTACCTTGCTGCTTCATCAGCTCGAAAATGAAGTCTTCAGGAGCAATCTCAATCAATGAATCAAGTCCTGCGAGACTTAACTCTCGAAGGCGCTTGTAAGAGACATCTCCCCCCTCGTCCACAAACGTTTTCAGGATCAATGCCATCATCGGGAGACTTAGTTGCAAGCAGCCCCAGCCAATCAATTGCCCCAGCGTACTCGCACCGACCTCTGCGGAGAGATTATTGAAGCGAACAGGCTCGCGGCGAAGCCACGCCCAGCCATCGATGTTCGAGGCCATACCTGTGATCAGGTGGTTAACACCAGTGAGACTGGCAATAACTTCAAGCAACGGCTGCCGATGAGCCATACCCTCAAGTTGTTGTTGAGACAACGCGTCCATGATCCCGCACACCAAAGCCTGTCGAGCGTCAGCCTCCTTGAATCGCTCAGTGCTCAAGATCACGGTGAACAACTCGGGGGCGAGTGCATACACAGCGCGAACGAGCGGTAACCTAGCATCCCCTGCAAGGATGATAGATACAGCCTCAGCCAATCGGCCCGCATTCTGATGGCCGCTTTGCAGGATGACGTCCAGCTTTTGCGTTCTTGTGTCGGACAGCTCAGTCAGTGGCGCCGATAGTGAGAGTTGAACAATTAGGTCAGCGATAATGCCTTTGCCATCCCCGAGAGCCTCATGCTCCAATTTGCCGACCACTCGCTCAGGATTCCGGACTGGCGAGGCGACGTCGAGGGTGGCACGGCGCCTGAGTGCGAGAATCAGATTCTGATCGTCGCGAGTCAGCGAGCCTTCGTAGAAAAATCCAAGATAATCTGTGTAATCGGTGTCGAGGTAGCCAGCGCGCATTAGGTAAACGACGATCTCCATTCCTGTCAGCCGCTGGTCAATGATTGCTCCATAATCACCACGAGCAGCTTCACGGAAGGAAATCGTCTTGATCTCGGTGAGCTTCCTCTCTGCCGCCACAATGGCCTCATCCATTGACTTCATGGACTGATGAATCCATGCGAGACGGGTACTATAGGATGCCTGTGTAAGCGCGTCATTTGGACGAACAATATTTCCAACTGGGTTGTGATTCGCCCACTGCGAAAAGAGCATACCTTTGAGTTGCTCGGCCTCACAGACTCGAGTAAAGACGTCGTCCTGTAAAAATTCGTTGAGGGTTACTCGCTGGTTACCGTCAACTAGAACGTAATTCGCGCTGTCAATTCCGCTAGCTTTCAACACCTCGAACCATACACTTAACCTCAGATCGATTAATCGCTCTTCCCCGTGTTGTTCGCGCTGCGCCTTTTCCTCGGTTAGTCGATTGAGCTCAGCGACTGCCTGCGATGGCTGGCTAGCCCAAGCGGAAAGCCCGGTGAGCGAGCCGTACACCTTCCCACGCCTCTTACCCAGCTCTGCAAACTCTTCCGGGTAGAGGTTCCTGATCACCACGATAGCAAACAGTTTGTTTTGATCCAGGTTAAGACCGCCGTGGGACAGCAGGCTGGCAAAAATATCGTACTCATTGACGATATTCTTGATCAGCCGCATCTCATCTATGTAATAACAGACGGTCTCCACGAGAATTGGGTCAAGATCAGTACCCAGCTTTTTGCCATCAACAGCCCGAGTCATCATGAGCTCTTGAAGCTTCTCCCTTGAGTTTTCAGAATTGACGACAGGGATCACCGGGATAATCAGATCAAAAAATTTCGTCTTGTCGGTGACGGTAAACAGCTCGTCACGAATAGCGTAAATGAAGTGAACAGGTCGAGTAATTTGCGGCGAGTGCCGGATAGTGAAGTTGATCTCGCGCAAGCGAAAAAATATTTCCTGAGTTCCGAAACGATCCAGATCCTCAATCACCACGACGCGGACATCGCTTCGTTCAAAGCAATAGATAATTTCATCTACGTTCTTGTGGAGTACGGATCCGTGATTCACGGCCTCGAGCTTTCCCCCCTTCAAGGTCAAGCCGTCGATACTGAACATAGATAGAAATTTGAGCCCCGAATAGAGAAGATACAAACCACCCAGCCCCGTTACCAAGACTGCCAGCCAACCCGGGATCATTACCAGGCTCGTCAGCAACCAAGCAGGATCTAACTTAGGTATCTCCTTCAATGTAGGGACATAAAGCCGCAGGCACGCAATGAGCATCACTCCCCAAAAAATCGTGCGCCTAGCGATGCTACGCCCTGATGTCTGGACAATTCGCTTGAGCCTGGTTTTGGGTACGCGTGCAGTTGGCACGGCGTAAAGGAGCTGCTGGACAATCGTTTCCTCGATCCTGGCGATCAAATCGCTTGAGGTACTACTCTCGCCGGAGTCCTGCACTGACTGGGAGCTTCTTGCTGAGGTCTCAGAGCGTTCAGCGTCCGAAACCGGCAACGGTGGAGGTGCATCCTTGCTGAAGGTTGCTAATGAAACATAAGCCGTTTGAAATTCTGGATGCCGCTCAAAAAAGGTCTTCAGGACACTGCTCTTACCTGCCCCATATCCACCGGTAAGTGCGATGTTCAGAACCTCATCCTTTCCCAGTGCGCCAAGCAATTCGCGCTCATAGCGATCAAAGTGGTCACTATCGATGAGGACTGGTGTGAGTGGCTCAAAAGACCCTGGCGACGAAGACGCGGAGCACAGAGATTGGAAGATGCGGATCCCTTCTTTAGCAGCAACTAAAAAAGCGGCATATTTTAGTTTGATACTGGCTGACAGTCCCTGTGACATAGGCAATCCTGGCTTTAGAAACCCATACCTTCAGGCTTGGGTATCTGCAAAGTAATTGAGCACCAGCTAGGCCAGCGCCATCTTCTATAGCGGCTATATGCCATAATTACTAGGCTATGAGCCAGCAATGCTTTAGACGCCTAGGTATTCAGCATTCTCGCGACCCCAATGGTGACATTTGTTCGCCCAGCTTTGCTCAAGAACGACATCAAAGCCACGGCTCGCATAGGGCAGCCGAAATGAAACAGCCTCAGTTCGACTTTGACCTCAAACGCGTCTCGCATCAGCACTACATAACAGGGAAAGCCGCCATCAATTTCCCCTATTCTGGGAGCAGCACAGGGGGATGGCATTTCCTTTCCTATTTTGATCGGGAATCCGGCGTAGCTAAGGTGTCATTGGCAGGCATTCATTATCCCGACACCACCGACTATCTTGGCGACCTTGGCATCATAGACGTGACTGATCGGTTAGCTGACCTTGGCTGGTCTGTGGAGGGCCAACGTTTCTTCATGGCCGATCACTACAGGGCCGCTGCGGACATGATCGTTAGATGGGCATTGAGTGAGTCCATCCACTGCAGCGTCGAGATTGATGATTGGTTCCCCTCTCGAGCTGAAAGGCAGCGACTGCTTGAGATTCTAGATACAGGAAAGTCAAAGCTTTCCGAGGTTGGTAGATTGCAAAAGGTGGAAGCTTGGCTCCGTACGCAAACCTGAAGCTCGGGTAGATAAGTATTACCCATCGCGTGCTCCACAGACCGAGCACGGCGGGCAAGCAGAGACGGTGAGTGCAGCCTTCTGGCCCCCTGTCAGCCCAGGTCGTGCTCTGCCAAAACATCGGGCAAACCTATGCGACTACCCGCACCGTTTGAGCCAGCGGTGAGATGAACTAGGCTCTGCGCATCATTCTCAAGGAAGACTGCCATGCCAGATAACTCAAACTACAGGATCGGCACGTAGACGACGAACCTCAGCGCTCTGATCATCCTCCTCAACGAGCTGTTCCTGGGGCTTGGTGTAGCGCTTAACCCAGGCATAGAGGCTGTGCACGGACACGCCCAATAGTGCAGCCACCTCCGAGACGGAAGCTGCTTTTCGGTCACTTGCTTGACCGCCTGGATTTTGAATTCTTCGGGATGACGCTGGTTGCTCATGGCACCTACTAATGGGCCTCATTTTAAGGCTTGGAGGTGTCTACGAAACTAGGGGCGATTCAAATAGACAAGAACTAATGGAGACAGAACGGTTCGCTCGACAATCATGGAACCGACTACCCTATCTGAACGCCGCCAAGCTGAGGTGATGCCCATAGCGCAAGCGGGGCGCGCCGGCCAAGGAGGGCCGGAGACGCCAGGATGGAAGTCCGCAGGATCGGGCCTCACGAGTGTGAGGCCCGATTCACGGCAGCCGTTCATCCAAGGGAGGGCGCGCAGGGCCCCTGACTCCCTCAAAGTATTCGGCGATCAGTTTTTTATGTAGGAAAAAAGCGTCCAACACTATAGCGAGGAAATAATCGCCCTTAAATTGAAAATCGACAGGAATACTGGCCTTATCTATTTTAAAGCTCTTAATCTTGTTACCTCGAATCGAAGTATCAGATTTAGAAACTCGCTGATCATACTGATCCAATGTATACAGAATGTGCTCATGATCGATATGCGTTATGACAAACCTTCCATCAACAAATTTGTACTCCAGGTGCACCAGCTGTGTCACTACTGAGTCATCCACCAATTCAAACTCGTCATTCAGCTCCTCAAAAATCAAACTTTTGGCTTGGGGATCATGAATAACGACGAGCTTATCGCCAAAATTTCCCGCAGAGTAAAATTCGGAAATCTCAGACAACCCTGAAAGTTCGAAAGACAAAACTGAGCCGTAAGCTTTCTCCTCCATGGAGGGCCTGCCATCAGTGATACTCATTACCCTGAAAGCAAGCGCCCCAATCTTTCCATCCGAATACAACTGGTGAATTGCACCTGCCAAGTTTTCTGTCAGAGACATGCTAAAAAACTTATTCAAACGGCCATCCACCACACCTCTCGCAAGGTGGTCATAGTCAAACCACATATTCATATCGAACGTGAGGAGCCCGTACTTCCCAAATTGCTTATCGTCCTGCTTAAGGTTCACACCGACACCAGAATACAGCTTTTCCAAGCACTCAGAGTGATCAGTTAGAATACTAGAAGCAAACTGTCTCGACCGCCCATACTCTGTATAAAACAACAGTAAAACTCTATAAACAACATAATATTTCGAAATGAATGACTCGACACCCACTCCAAAGTGGCATTTAACGAAACAAGTCATAACCTCTACACTAATATTGGAGTCCCGCCTATACACCTCAAGCAGCTCTTCAAACCCACCAATGTCCAGCTTTTCCATTTCCGCCTTCAGCTTAGAGTCGTCCATTCTGAAGTCTCTCCCCTGCCGGCGAGAAATTTCAATCTGAGAAAGCAAAATCTGAATATTTAAAATCAATTCCTTTCTAAACTGAGCAAATACTTCATCACCAAATTCCGTATCAGCCAACAGGTCATCCAGCCTGACCAAGTTTGCCTCGGACAGTGGATCCTGACGCCGACTCATAAGACAAATTATTTTGTGTTGACGACACTCGAGGCAATATTCAGTCTCATAAATTTCACTAACAATATCCTTAATCATGGTTTTCCTGAATATAGGATTACGAACCAACAGCAGAATCAAACTTCGAATCGCGCTCCGCCTCACCAACCCACCACACCATCCCCACCCCCATCTGCACGCTGACAAGGCTGGCCAAGGCGATGCTCGACACATCAGCAGACGGATGAGAGAAATGCAATAATGTACACTTTGCCACGCTTATCTACGAACGATCATGACACTCACAGATTCGATAGCCTCGAAAACCAGAGTGTCACCAAAGCAAACGGCTGTCGTGAACCGAGCCAGGACGGTTCACGTCAGCTTCGGGCCTGTCAGGTGTCCATCCTCACACCTATGGTCTTCCAAGCGAGACGCGCTCCGCTTGCATCTGCGTAAGCAAGTACCTTGCATATCGCTCAAGGTACACCTTAGAAAAAATGCATCATCTGCGTTATCTTCGAACCACCCTCTGAGCGCTGGATCTTCGGTGACCAATCTCCTGTTCATTTGCAGTCGCAATCAATGGCGTAGCCCCACTGCGGAAGCGATCTGGCGCCGTCGACCAGGCTTTAATGTTCGCTCGGCGGGCACCAGCCCTAATGCTCGGAAATCAGTAGGGCCTGCAGATATCCGATGGGCTGATGTGATTTTCGTAATGGAGCGCAAACATCGTCAGCGTCTGCTGGCAGACTACGCTCTGTTGCTTGAGCACAAAGCTGTCCACGTCCTGGATATCCCTGATGATTTTCAATACATGGATCCCGAGTTGGTTGAAATGCTTGAGCAAGTGGGGACGCAATACTTGGAAGCAACCGGATGAATGGGGAGAGCTTTATCTGAGTTCGCACCTCGCCCCCATTATCTCGAAGAGCTCTAATCAATCAGCCCTGTAAGCATAGGGTGAGCCCGCTACCTCACTCTGCCCCCCGGCCTCGGGCCGACTGTTTGCCCTCTGAGCAGACTACCATTTCACGCCACTGATCCTGCTGACTGGCTACTCGCTGCGCTGCTCGAATACACCGCATTTAAGGAATTAAGATGAGCCGAGGCAAAGAATTCTTCCAGGGAATGACGAAGACGCAACTGAAAGAGATGATCCAGGGAGAGATCGCAGAGGTCGATTTCGGACAAGAGTTTGAGTCCCTCATCATAGCCGACCTAATACATCAGAAGCACTACCACTGTGCAGCGCAAGATCTGCGCCCTACTCGCTTCCGAAAGCTTCACCGCCCAAGAGCAGTTTACAATTTCCAAGGCTACTTTCCGGGTCATGGCTGGCACGGAGTCTCATGGACGCAGTGCATCAACCCTCGTAACGAAATGGCTTGGTTGGATCGCGCACTCCGAGATGCAGCGCACCCTATAGTTTCGAGATACAGAGCAGCGCATCCAATGTGCGAACGCTGCGGAGAAGAACCATCAACTGAAGTCGACCATGTATCTCCCGAGTTCAACGTAATGGTCACACAGATCATTCAGACGCTCAGCGCGTCTCAGGTTGAGGAGATATTTTCCCGCTTTGACTGGCTGGAAAAAGAGCCTTTCTCGTTACCGCCGGGCCATTCTGCTTTGCAGCTCCTCAATGACGCACATCAGGCTGCAATTCTCCAGGCAGTGTGCCAGCCGTGCCATGTGCGCAACGGTAACGAACGCCGGCGCTGAGAGACTTAACCCTCGCTTTAAGGCCGATTAAAATAGCTTGCCGCATGATTTTCAGCTCCTGAAATTGCTGGCAAACGAGCCCTCTAGGAAAGCTCCGCAGGGTATAACTCATCGGCCAATCTGCTACGAATTTGAGACCAGGCATGTCAGACTGCCCCCCTTGCGTAGCCAAAATCCCAAGGACGTTTTCGCAACAAAAACGACTATGATGTCTCGGTGCATTGCCTAACAGGACGTCAAAAAGCAATGAATCTCCAGGCCCTTGGCAACAAGCTTGAACGTTACCGTATTCAGCTTCAGCGATCTGTTGACGAAGTCGCAGCCTTCACTGCCATCAACGTTGAGCGCCTGAGTAGTATCGAGAAAGGTGAGTTGGAACCTACCGGAGACGAGGTGCTCATCCTCGCAGACTACTATCAATGCGATTTCAAATTCTTCATCTCGAACGAGCAAGTCGCTCCGTTCGAACAAACTGAAACGCTCTACCGGGCGCATGGCCGGGAGTTCTCGAAAGAGGATCGCTCTGCCATTCAAGAGTTTCTGTACCTCTGCGAAACCGAAGAATTTTTAACCCAAGAGCTCCGTGGTGCTGCCAGCACCTTTGAATACAATCCGCAAGGCAGTTATTTCATTGGTCACGCAGAAGGCGCGGCAAAGGCGTTTCGCCACCAGATGGGTCATACCGACAGAGAGGTTCCCCGAGACATCTACTCCGAGTTTCGCTCAGTAGGCGTGCATGTTTTCAGGCGAAGGCTGGCCAACTCCAAAATCTCAGGCCTATTCGTGATGCACCCTGTCGCGGGTAAATGCATTTTGGTGAACTACACCGAGGACGTTTACCGACAGCGGTTCAGTGCAGCACACGAGATGGCCCACTGTATTTTTGATAGTGACCAAGGGGCAAGCGTGACTATCCCGGGAGACAAAGATATGAGGGAGGTACGGGCAAACAGGTTCGCCTCCTGCTACCTGATGCCTCCCGAAACGATTCGCTTGCTTCCCGCCCCAGCTACCTGGTCTGAAGGAGATGCCCAAGATTGGGCAAACAAGTTCCGAGTAAGTTGTGACGCGTTGGGAATAGCTTTGAAGGCTGCAAAGCGCGCTGACCTTGAAACCAGTCGACGTATCCGGGGATACCGGGTCACTCGGCAAGCCAAGATAGACCCCGAACTTCCAGAGAGCCTCACCGCCCAACAGCGATCCAGGAAAGCGGCGTTACTCGAACGAGGACTGTCCGATCACTACGTGAGGCTATGCCTAGATGCGCACAGCCAAGGCATCATAAGCCTCGGCAGGCTAGCCGAAGCTCTCCTTTGCAGCTACGGCGAACTGGCGGCACTTGCTTCTCTATATGGAAGGACAATACATGGCTATTGATCCATCGAAATTCCACAAGATCAATGTTGCCGACACCTGTTCGGTTTGGAACATTTTGTCTTCGCGCCGGCTGTATGCTGCGACTCAAGAGGCAAGCTGTGAGTTTTGCATGACGGGGTTTGTCCTATACGAATGCTTGGTCAAGCCTCGCACCTCCCCTACTGTAGCCGACCTAGAATTGAGGGAGCGCCTCAAGCAAGAGCAATCCAGGGGTAAATTTGCGTCGCACTCCTGCAGCATTGACGATCTCCAGGCCATTGCAAACCTTGAAAGCCGAAAAAAACTGGGTAAGGGCGAGCTCTCGTCAATCGCATTCGCAAGCAGAATTCGTCAAGCGTTCATCACCGATGATCGCAAAGCCAGAGCACTCTCAGAAGGCGTTGCTCAAGCGATAACACAGACAACTCCTCACATGCATTCTTGGCTCATTTTCACCAATGTCCTGACAGATGCAGATCACGATGTGGTTCTATCTCAACACATAGAGATGGGGGGTTCGCTAGCTACCCATCTAGTAACAGCCTATGGCATGGCGCTACAGTGTCGGCTGAATCTCCATGCCGCCAACAGGGCTACTGACGCTGACGCGGGGCATTGAAAAGGCACGCAGGCCGCAGTGATGGACGCACCGCGAACGCTCGTCTGGGACTCGCCCCCATGAAGCAGCCTCTGTTCGATTTTGACCTCAGACGCGTCTCGTACGAGCACTACATAACAGGTAAGGCTGCTATCAATTTCCCCATCCCAGAAGCACCCGGAGAACGTTTGAGGGGGCGATTAGGCTCCCTTAGCCAAGGCATCTCCCAGCTCCATCCAATACTGCTTAAGCGCGCCAACGTATTCACGTATGTGTGCGGGATTGACAAAGATGTCCTCACCAAGCAACGGCGTGTAGACACGTCCAGAGATAGGCCATCCGTTGGCCCGCCCGCCTATTTCGAACAGATGAGGAGCTATCTGCAATAATTCTTTGCTGCTTTTGCCTTCTCCATGCTTGATCGAGTTCGCCAGGTGCCGGAGTTCCTCAAGCTTCGGCCAACAGGCAAATTTCGTGATGTCCACATTGACGAGCCCGAGGCGTTTGCGTACTTCCTCGTGCGTATAGAGCTTACTGTTGTCTTTCTCTCGCCACCCCAGCAGCTCTTGGCGCAGAAACAGCATCACCTGCTGTTCATACAGGTGGTATAGGAAGAGCGCGCAACAATTCAAGAGCCCTTGCTCCATGCCCTTGAGCCCCATGTAGTGTGACACGGACGCATCTCTGACGGCCTCAGCTATGTCACCTTCATCCTGGTAGTCGCCGTAGTACGGCTGGCTCATAGCCTCCTTCCACAGATCGTTCTCAAGCTTTTCGCTTTCTGCCTCGATTGAGAGAAACGTTGGCTGAAGCCTCAGAAGGAACACGTCTTCGACCCTTTGGATCGCTGGGATGAAGTCGTCGCGAAAGCGCTGAAACCAGAGGTGGGAGTTGTGCATAGGCGCCATTTATCCTTCAAAAACCTATGGGTAGGTTGTGGGCATCATTTGGGATCTTCAAAATGACCCGCCCCAGCAAAATCGCCACCGTGATAACGAGCAGCAGGATGATTCATATCCATTGGTGGGAATTTAGCCTCGACCTTTTCCCGATAATCGTCGGCACTGTCCTTAGGAGTGCCGCCAAGGGACGAAGCGGTGCGATTATCCCAAAAAGATTCTCGCTTGTGCACCCAAACCCATAGGGCTCGCTCAGTAGGTTGGCATTACTGAATTTTCCACCCTCAAGCTCCGTGCTATGCAGCGTGAAGGTTTACGCGTAGCTCGCGCTGGACGCATCCGAAAATGCGGATGCCAGGACTAGCCCAAGAAGTTTATTTTTCATGACGAGATCCTAGAAGATTTTTGGCATCTTGATCGTACGGTGGCGAGAGATCACGACCGTCTACGGTTCAATCAATCTTCATGCTCAAATGCTTATTATGCTTCGCTAAAGGACGTGACGGCGCCCAAACGCCCGCCTCTGCCGCCCTGCCGCACGCCCTGATTAGTACCCCTGTCCTCAGCGCCCTGATAGTCAACCTATTCGAGCGCTGTGTTCCCAGCGGGCCTTACTGTTGGCCACAAGCAGGTGACGGTAATCAGATCTACCACAACCCCATCACAACCTAGATTCCGCTAGACAACCGAATTTAACACTGAATAACTCCCAACAAATCTACAGAGCAATGTGTACAGCTTACCTGATTAAGAAAAAAACTGGCTTGTATCTAGGCCCATATATAAATGCATTTCCATTAATCTCTCTACATTTCCGCACAGCGTCGCCCAAGCTGTCTAACGAAAACATTTGCGACGTTGATACCCGCCTCAATATTTCCCGCCCATCTAATAACGCACCTGATACGTCCTCACAATCAATTTTATTTAAATACTCACTCAGAGAGTCGTGCGATATATCTATCCAAGCTATTTCTGGATCGCAAGACAAATCCCATATTGTCCTTACCATGGGACAGCCAGCTATCGTAGGCATGCCTCTTGCCTTCATAAAACTTTCAAAACTATAAAGCTCTGGACTTATCGTCACATAAATTCCGGACAAGGAGTCTTTCTTTATTTTTGGGCGACGAGGGAAAAGCGCCAGAACTCGAAAGAAAGCATTCTGATTTTCATAGGACTTCTTACCAAACTCCCTCATCATTGCTGGAAAAACTGGCGTCACATCTTGGTAGGACTGTTTCAGGATGGCTAGCATTTAAGGAACCAAGCAATATTCCACACTATGCTCGCTCATTAAACTCGTCGCCGCGATCTTTCTTATGTGGGTCATATCAACCTCCAAACAAAAATGAAAATGACGTACATGAATTTCCCACCAAAAGCCCGAAAGTGGTTGTTTGATTATCAAAAATCCCTATATATATACTGGACTCAGTCAGCCACACTGGAGTCCTCTTTGGAGTTATTCCGCATAGGAAATTCTAATGGGATCGGTATCAAGGTCTGGTGCAGCACACTTAAGCCACTTGTTAATACCAAGCAGTTAATAACCCTACGCATGCGGAGATGTCGCCATACACAAGTGGAGCACCCAGGCCTTGGCCGAAGATGGGACGATGGAACCAGTGTTACAGCGTAGGCACGGTTCATGACAGTTGTGCGCGAAAGCGTCCCACTAGATAGGTGGTGACAGCGCCCTGCACGAGAGCGCTCCGACCTTTTCCGCCGCCTGCAGCGTCAGAACAGTGAGGATACGAATTCTGCTACCGGATCAGGTAGCAAATCTTGGGGGTGATCACCACCGAGGGTTGCCAACCCGCTGCTGCCCTTGATGATCCCTGAGCTAATGACATCGCCGGTTCGTACGTTGACCACGTCCACTTTGACTTCAACCTTGTCTGGGATCATTGACCACTCGGTGGCTCGGTCTTCCCAATGCAGAATCGTCGGAAAGATCAGGATGTCCTGATCAGTACGCTGAGCTTGGGAGACGGCATCCTCGAAGTTTTCCATCACGCCACCGATTCGTACCAATCGTGATTTGGCACTCGTGGCGTTGTAGATGATCTTCGCAGTATTTTTCCCAGAACCGTTGTAGACGTGTGTCCCATACTCACCATCTTGCGGCGTCGAGATCAGGATGCGGTCGCTAGCCGCGATGCGCGCAGACCCATTCTGTTGCGGCGTCCAGTTGTGTGAATCGGCACAGCCGGCGAGAACCAGCATAAAACCTAGAAGAGCAAAGAAGCGCATCAATAATACATCCCTGTAAAAAGGCTAACGTGTCGGAACCGTGACATTACGTCATCTGCAATTCGGCCTACCACCAACCGCAATCCGGATGGCCTTGGCTCATCCCGGATAGCGCCTTGAATTTACGTCTCCCAACGTCCGTCTTTCGAGCAGCCCACCCCAAATCCAGTGGCACCACATGCCGCAACCCGCAAGGCGGTGTTCGATCAGCAGCAACCGTTTACCTCATCAAGACCAATAAACATAGTTAAACAGTGCGTCCAACTCTGAAAGGTTCTCTAGACCCAACTGGCTTTGAACATCTCTCGCGTCTCGGCAGAATCGGGCGTAAAGCTCCGGGGTTACGTTGGTTTTCAATGGTCGGATGGGATATTGGTCGTATCCGGCAACCAGTAAGCCATTCACCGCGTTCTGGTTCATAACCGCGTAGCGCTTATTATCCAAGGCATGCAGGATCTCCGTCAGAACGTTAATGCCCGCCCGGTCGATGTCCACGAAGTGGCGATGCAAAAGTTCGAATGCTTCCCCAGGAGTGGCCCGACCGAGCTGTAACGCCTCTGCAAGAGCCCTTATAAATCGCACCGACTTCACCGATACAATGGTTTTCCCACGATGCAACCCACCGGAATGGAAATGTACAATCAAGCCTTCGTAGGCCTCCAAGAACGCTTCAGAGGTAACCTTGCCGAGCGCAGCGATCTCTCTGATGCCTCGCCTAGCCGATAGCCGATCTTTCGCTCGATAGCTTTGCTGCGCTGTGAATCCGAACCTCGTTTTATCGGCCTTCATGTCTGCGAGTCGGTCGATCAGGACATCCAAGGAAAGCAGCTCTCCCCTACCGACTTTGTCCGCACGGCGATTCGCCATCCTGCGCCATGCTTCATGGACAGCGTAGAGTTTTGCGTATTTGTCTATGCGGGGCTTCGTAGCGCGAATTAGCGAGCCATCCTCGATTAGGCTCCCGAAATACCGTTCGACCGAAGACATCAATGCCCCGTCAAGATCGTTGACTACGACTGATGCTTCGTAGTTGTTCGAAAAACCTCCAGCAGTCATGTTCGCTGAACCAACGATCACTTTATGGCCACTTAGCTCACGTACCGCATAGATTTTTGGGTGAAAAGTGTCTTCGGTATTGCTCAGATACAGTTCCAGCTTTGTCGGAGATAGTTTTTCCAACGCGAGCAATTCATAAAGGATCGCAGGATCGGTAACGAAGAGGCTCAAGCCAATCGCGACGCGAGCCGTCATGCCGCGATCAATAGCCTGCTTGAGAGGCTCCAGAATTGTCTCCCCGACCGACGATTTGGCAAATGCGACCATGCATTCCAAATGCTGAGCATCAGCAAGCAGCCCGATGATCTCGTCTCCATGACCAGTGTCATAGCCGTTAAGTAAAAGCTTTAATCCTTCTGCCATTTCATCACCCACTATCCACGCCACTGACTCGTTTTCATCAAAAATGGGGGGGGTAGATTCACGACAGCCCCCCGCGAGAACGGCCCACCAAAGCGTTGACCAAGCCCTACTTCCTCAGTCGCTTACGTCTCAGAGAGCCCGTACTGAGGATCACCAAGTATCCCCCAACGCACCTAGACTGGATTCAGTTAGTATCCTGCTCCACCGCAGCAACGGCAGTGGGAGCCTGGCCCTCCTCTTTCAGCTTCGCACGATGTCTTCGGTCTTGACCACGCTGCCGCGAAGCCTGCTGCTTCGCATGCGTAGCCTGTGTAGCAGTTACCACGCCGGCTGGTTGACCACCCAAGTCCAAACGCGGCGCGTTCTCGACCATGCTTGCCCAATACCGAGCTCCCCGGCACCAAGTAGAAATACCCAGCTTCAGCTCTTCACGGGTCAACCCGAGTAGCTCCAGATGCTGCTCAGCATCCTTGAGAATGCCTTCCCTGAGTGGAGCCTTTGGGGCCGGATTGACAGGGAACGCCAATGGAAAATGCTTCTGCAGCGGCCAGATAGCTTCCACAGCTGGATCCTTGATACGAGGCTTAGCCTGCGAGGAGGACTTACGCTTAGGCTGTTCTGCGATATCGGCCTTTTGCGGCTCTTTTTCAGCCCGCAGGCGGTCACGGAGCTCAGCTAATTGTTCAAAACCCATCGTTCTATTCACTACTCGAAGGTTGATTGCGAGATGCAAGAATATTCCATGCAGCGCGTGTGAGTATCTGAGATGGTATGTACGCTGAGCAAATATTGAGAGAGGTCAGAGTGGCAGCTCATTCATCCCAGGTAGGTAGCGTTAGCGAAAACACTGCGGCTGAGCTCTCAGCGAGAGAGGTATGCCAAGTATTGCGGGAGGTCACCTTCGAGCGACGGATGATGACCAAGGTGAGCCAGGCATCTTGGGATGAGATTTATGCGGGCTATTTCGTGGTGAGCGTCGAGGGTTGGCGGATATCGATCTACAACGACTGTGACACGCTCGACTACTGCGAAGAGTGCATCAGCTCTGATGGGCGACGCTGGTCGTTTGACTCTGGAGATCGCTTTGGTACTGACCCAATAGCGTTGCTCAGCACTTGGCAACATCAGACGCTTGAGCGTCTCCTGAAAGCGCTCTAGGGAGCCAAGTTCGAACGGGCCTCTACGAGGACGGCTGTCGTAAACCAAGCCTCGATGTTGCCGAGTCTTGGCCCTGTGGGCTTCCATCCTCCCGCCTGCGCGCTCCGCTTGCTACTGACCCCAAGTCACCCTTCCAAGAGATTTGTGGCCCAATAGCTTCGACGTAATTTGGACGTGCTGCTTGGATGGAAGTGAGTTGTGCATACCTGCCCTCGTACCCCCGCAGCCCGCTGATGGACAGTTCTAGGGGACGGAGGCGATAAAAGTTAAATGGAGCACCCCTGTCGAAACGTCCTTTTCCTTACTCAGCGGCGAAATAGACGGTCTAGAACCAGCAGAGCAATTGCACCAATCGCGATTGCAGCAACTGGTTTCTCTTTAACGAACGTGGATACGCTGTCCAGGGCATCGCCATAGGTTTGAGTCAGCTGACCGGCAGCTTGGCGTCCCGCACCTTCGGCTTCCAGCTTCGAATCACAAAGCAGTTTTCCGACTGCGTTTTGGGCTTTACCGGCAACCTTTTCTACAACGCCTTCTACCTGCTCACTTCTCATGATTGATTAAACCTTCGTATAAGTTGGAAGCTCAGAATGAGTGAACTGCGATGGCTACCATCCGATAGCCATCCCAGCGAAACGGTGTTACCGCCTAGAACTACTTTTTGTCTACGGCGTCTTTGACCTTGCCAGCCACTTGCTGTGCTTCACCTTTCTTTTCTTGGATGGCACCTTCGACCTGTAGCTTCTCATTGCCTGTGACTTTGCCGACACCTTGCTTCACGTTACCGATAGCTTCGTTGGCCAGGCCTTTGATTTTGTCTGAAGTACCACTCATGGCTGTCTCCCGGTTAGGAATAGGTGTCCTATCTGGACAGAAAAATTGACTGACGACTGCGACCGGGAGTTCCACGGTTGACGACTACCACTCGTCGCCGGACCTTCGAGTGCTATCTGGAAACAGATACATCGCTGTTCGGATGGAGAAACAATTTCTTGCTGTCCAAGCTATCAAAACAGCATGATCGCCCTACTGCCCTCAGCGATGCATAATCAGATGCCCCACATTCCTGCCCCCTTTCCTCCGAACGAGGATGAAAGAGCCCTGTCGCTAGAGCATCTCGGGGTGCTGGACTCAGCTCCGGAAAAAGAATTCGACGATATCGTCGTGCTCGCGAGCACCTTGTGTGAAGTACCGGTCGCGCTGGTTTCTCTGGTGGATAGAGAACGTCAGTGGTTCAAGGCGTGCGTCGGGCTGGACGTGAGGGAGACGCATCGGGATCTGGCGTTTTGCGCGCACGCGATCCTGGCTCCCGCCGATGTGTTGACTGTCGAAGATGCCAGACTCGACCCGCGCTTTGAACACAGCGCGCTGGTGCTTGGCCCGCCCTACATTCGCTTTTACGCGGGAGCTCCTATCATTGACGATACGGGGCACGCTCTGGGTACGGTGTGCGTGATTGATACCAAGCCGCGAACCCTGACAGCACCACAGCGCACGGCATTGTTGGCATTGGCGAGACAGACCGCTTCGTTGTTGCAATTGCGCCTGCTCAGACATCAAATAGAGCGGCGAGCAGAAATGCTTGAACAAGAACTGGCTCAGGCGAATGCACTTAATCAAGTGGCCGAAGAGTCACTGCGTCACGCCAAGCGTATCTCCTCCTTGGGAATGGTCACGGCCAGTATTGCGCACGACTTCAACAATATTCTTCAAGCGCTAAGCGCAAGTTTGCAGATGATCCGCTTGCGCGCCAGACGACCAAAAGATGTCGAGCAATTTAGTGATACCGGATTGCAGACGGTCGAACAGGGACGGCAGTTGGTCAATCATCTGCTTTCTTGTGTTCGACTCGACAGCCCAAATTTGGTGTGCGTTGACGTTAATGCTCGACTTGATGCAATGCGCGATGTGTTGTCTCGCACCGCGACCGAAAGTGTTGAGCTGACTTTCGACCTGTCAGCCCCCGACACCGCAGTGATGTGTGAAGAAGCCCAGTTGAATGCAGCTGTCTTGAACCTTCTCACAAATGCCAGGGATGCGCTCGGGCCAGCAGGAAGTATCTGCATTTCAACGCGACTGATGCGGGTTGATGATGACGTAACACTGGCTGGAGGCAATTACGTCGTGCTCAGCGTCACTGATACCGGGCCAGGTATACCAGATGACCTGGCGGCTAAAATTTTTGATCCTTTTTTCACCACAAAGGAAAGAGGAAAAGGTACGGGCTTGGGCTTATCGCAAGTCCGTAAGTTCGCAGAGAACGCTGGGGGCACGGTCATGGTGGATAATGCACCCGACAAGGGAACAGTCGTATCTTTGTACTTGAAATCATTGGGTCGAATCGACTCTGCGATTATTCCCACATAATCATCGTGGCTTAAGTAACCTTCTTGACATGATTTGCCTGTATGCCGGCCTGATACGCTGTTGTTCCGTAAGTGTATGGCCAATACAGGTTGTGCGACCAACGGGCTGATCCGTAGATGTTAGAATCAGTGGCAAGTCTGACCTAACGCGGGCGCGCATTGGGCGTTTTGGGACGTCAACCTTGGATAACCAGACGGGCCGGAAGGTGCAGTAATGTTTCTTAGTCTTGAAGTTCGCAGCTATGAGAGGGAAGACCGTCACCACCACCACGAGCATGCTCAATTGGTACTGCCGATTCGTGGCGAAATGGAAATTGACGTAAACGGTCGCGGCGGCTGCATTGATCAGTCATTGGCAGCGCTTGTGACACCTGGCTCGATCCATTCGCAGCAGACTAACCTTGATAGCCGTTTTTTAGTTTTGGACTGTGCGCCGACGATTATGGAAACGCTCCAGATCGAGCGTCTTGCTCAGAAAATATATGTGCCCATTTCCCCCGCTACTCGTCGGCTTATAGAGTTCGCTGAGCTAATCGGCAATGCACAATTGTCCATCGCGGCCTCCCAATTGGGGCCTCTGCTTTTATCGTCTCTAAATCCGGATATCTCCCGCTTTCCAGACCCCATGAAGCAGTTGATCGCTCGTATTCAGGCGGATCCTGGAGCGAACTGGAGCAATGAAAGCATGGCTCAAGTAGCAAAAATGAGCATGAGTCAGATGCACCAACGTTTCCGGCTAATGTTCGAGATGAGTCCTCAAGTTTGGTTGACTGATTTACGCCTGCAAGAAGCTCAACGATGGTTGCGTGGAACCTCATTGACCATATCCGAGATTGCCTTGCGTGCCGGCTTTAGCGACCAGGCATCGCTGACCCGTGCCATGCAGCGCGTGAGGGCCACGACCCCGGCGGTTTATCGTAAAACGCAAAAACAGTCTGGGTAAAAAATCCCGCAGTTACCGACAATACTCCCCGAATCAGTTGCTCCAGACTTTACCCATAACGCTTTGGAGCGGGGATGAAATGCTTGCTGATCGATTACTGCTAAAGGGCATTGTCTACGGAGTTTGCGCGGGCCTGTGTTGGGGAGTGATCTTCCTCGGCCCCCAGCTCACCCCGGGGCTGAGCGGCCTGCAATTCGCCGTTCTGAGATTTCTCTGCTACGGCGCGATTTCGGTGGCCTTGCTTATGCCCCGCTGGAGGCGCGTTTGCGCCAATCTCACTACCGCCGACTGGAAGTCACTCTTCTGGCTTAGCCTGATTGGGAACCTCATTTACTACACGCTAGTGGGCACCGGTGTGCAGTTGGTTGGCATTGCCACAACGTCTCTGATCGTCGGACTCATTCCGGTGTTCGTCACGCTGGCAGGTCGTCATGACGTCAACGCAATTTCTTTGCGCAAGCTAACTCCCTCGCTGTTCTGCGCTGTGGGCGGGGTCGTACTCATCAGCTGGCACGCACTGATCAACGGCGACAAGCCAGATATACTGACAAACGTGGCCGGAATTCTATGCGCAGCGGGCGCGTTAGTGACATGGAGTTGGTTCGCAGTGAGCAACGCTCGGCGGCTGGCTCAGGTAACCAGCGTTTCCGCCCATGACTGGGCACTGCTGACAGGGGTCATGACTGGCGCTCAGTCACTGCTTTTGGCGGTACCTGTCCTGGGCTGGCAGGTCGGAACGCATGACAACTCCGAATGGCTACACTTTGTCATGGTAGCCGGTGGCGTAGCGTTTTTATCTTCGGTTGTGGGTAATGCGTGCTGGAATCAGGCGAGCCGACTTCTACCACTGGCACTAAGCGGACAAGTGCTCGTGATTGAGACGTTAGCGGCGCTGGTTTTTGGATTTCTATGGGAGCATCGGCTGCCCGACTCACATGAAATTGCGGCGATTGCACTTCTGGTCACCGGTGTCTTGTGGTGTCTGAATTGTCATCGTACTCCCCGTCACTCTCCGGCTGTTTAACTCGTACAGAGATGCTATAGCGACAGGAATACTGACTACCCCTACCAGTTGTGATTAATTGGTCACCCACTATGCGGTAGCAACTGATCGATCTCACTCGCCCGGTGCGTCGGTAGGCGCGTGAGAACATCCTTCAGATACGCATATGGATCATAACCATTCAGCCGCGCAGACGGGATCAAGGTCATGATTGCCGCCGCCCGTTTGCCGCTGCGCAGTGATCCAGCGAAGAGCCAGTTTTCGCGCCCAAGAGCCCATGGCCTGATTTGGTTTTCGGCCCAATGGTTGTCAATGGGTACTGCCCCGTCATCGATGTAGCGTGATAGCGCTGCCCAGCGTTTCAGGCTGTAATCGAGTGCCCTGCTGATGGCTGAGCCTTCGGGCACCAGATCGCGCTGGGCGCTCATCCAGGCATGGAGCATGTTCATCACCCGTACAGCTTTTTCTTGTCGTATTCGACGCCTTAAATCCGGCTCCAGATCGCGGACTTCGCTTTCGATTTCGTACAGAAACTGGATATAACGCAGGGCTTACTCGGAAGATGGATAGGTCGCAGAGCACACCCGCGAGTATTACCCAGGGGTGACCGTCCCACTTGGCGTCCACAAACTCTCCCTCGTAGGTTGCCCCTGGAATGTTCCCCCTGCATTCGAAAGCATACTGGCCGTTATCAGCAGGTCACGGGTCATGCAGAGTGAATGCCTTCCGCAGAATGCTGCTCCCATGGTGGGCATGGTGACCAAGCCTCCACGAGCTTATCGATGAAGAGTCGAATTTTTGGAGAGAGGTGCCGCTTGCTAGGGTAGATCACCCGGATAGGCTCTGCGGCCTCTGCATACCCAGCGAGCAATTGAACAAGCTTGCCGCTCCTCAAATCGTCGTTCACCACGTAGGAAGGAAGAGTCGCGATGCCCAGGCCAGCTACAGCTGACTGGTGTAATGACTCAGCACTGTCCATCTGTAGCCTTCCACCATGAGTAACGGACACAGAGCTACCATTCACGCGAAAATTCCAAGGAAGCAATCTCCCACCACTCACGAAATGCAGGCACTGGTGCTCGGATAAATCCTCCGGCGTTTTAGGCTCGGCGTGCTCAGCCAAATATTTGGGGGAAGCGCAGGTAATCATTTGTTGGTAGGCCACAGTGCGCGTTAACAACCGAGAATCTTCCTTCGGTGGCCCGATGCGCATGGCCAAATCAAATCCCTCATCGATCAAATCGACCAGCCTGTCAGAAAAGGTGATATCCACGCTAAGGGAGGGCCAATCCTTAAGGCAGCACTCAATGTGCTGAAGGACATGAAGTCTGCCCAGCGCAACCGGCAGACTCATCCGCAGTCGCCCACTGGGTGTCGAACGACGAAACGCAAGGGCATCCTCCACGTCGTCCAGATCCTGAAGAACGCCCACGCAGCGCTCATACAGAACCTGGCCGTCATCCGTCATGCTTAAACTGCGCGTAGTGCGATTCAGTAAACGTACCTGTAAACGAGCCTCGAGCCTGACTATCGACTTCCCCACTGCAGAGCGCGTAAGGCCAAGCTGTTTTGCCGCTGCAGTGAAGCTTCCAGCGTTTACCGAGCTCACAAACGCGGCAATATCATTCAGGTTATGGAGTTCCATACGGCCTCGATGGTCTCAACGTTCGGGCGGCTTAGCACCTGTTATGGGGAACCCTATTCCCCAATACTAAGCATAGCATCTCAATTAGCTAATCCACTCCCAACGATCAATTGAGGTCATTATGAACACTAAAGTCCAAGCAGCCGTCCAAACCTGGGCCAATAGCCTTAGCGATCTGGTACCCGTTCTTAAGGGAATCGATACCACAACAAAAATGAGCGACATCCGCGACTCTTACGCAAAAATGCTCGCGCAAAATCCAGCGCCAGCTGGCGTTAAATTCGAAGCAGTCGACATGGGTGGCGTACCCGGCACACTGGTTACTCCGGACGAGATCAAAACCGACGCGGTCGTGATGTACATACACGGCGGCGCCTACATAGTAGGACGTCCAGACGGCTACCACGGTATCGGCGGCAACTACGCGAAAATGCTTGGTGCTCGTGTGTACATGCCGGACTACCGCCTCGCTCCTGAGCACAAGTTCCCAGCATCAATTGACGACACATTGCGCGCTTACGAATGGTTGCTTGAGCAGAAAATCCCGGCTAACAAAATTGCGTTCTCTGGCGAGTCGGCTGGCGGCGCAATGGTTGTAAGCGTCATGGTCGCGGCTAAATCGAAAGGGCTTCCATTGCCTGCGGTTGGCTCCTCCATCTCACCATGGGCGAACCTTGAACACACCGGTGCTTCCATGAGCAACCGCGAAGGTCTGGATCCTCTGAACTCCAAGCCTGTCTTGGACATCCTCGCCAGAGCATTCCTAGGCGACACATTGGCTAATCATCCTCTGGCCTCGCCTGTGTTCGCGGACGTCACCGGTCTTCCACCAATCTTGGTGCAGATCGGCGAGAACGAGCTGATGTTGAGTGATGCAATGCGCCTTGCAACTCACCTGGCTGATAACCGCGTTCGCGTGAACCTAGAAGTATGGCCTGCGATGTTCCACGCCTGGCACTTCTACGCCACCATGCTGCCAGAAGGTCAGCAGGCTATGGAGAGTTCCGTTCGCTTCATCGAGGCTGCCTTGGCCGACGCTAACCGCTAAAACGCAGAACAACCGCGATAGCTTTGTGGCTGTCGCAGTGCTACACGTCCCAACCATCAAGCCGCTAGATGAGCAAACCATCTTGGCTGAAGCCCGAAAGTCCGGACGTTTGGTAGTCACAGCCGAAAACAGCTCGATTATCGGTGGACTCGGCGAGGCTGTTGCAGGGTTACTTCTGCGTAACGGCGTAACTCCTACCTTCCGGCAAATCGCTTTACCCGACGCATTCCTGGAGGCGGGCGCACTGCCGACGCTACATGATCGGTATGGCATCTCAACAGCAGCTGTATGTGCGCAAATCAAAGCTTGGCTGTAGGCCTCTGTGCAAGGCGCCTTAGTTTGAGGCGCCTTTTGCAAGGTTACATTGCGTGGCATAGGAAAATGCTCAACTACATAATCCGTTCCTGCAGCCTTTTAATTACCGGCGCGGAAATCTGGTAGCTGACGATGCTACACGACAGAAAATCACAACGTACAAGGGATACAACAGCATCAGGTATCTTTCGACCAACGAGGAGCGAGAGAGCAAACGCGTTAGTTTTTTTAAGCACCAAAAAAAAGGGCCCTCCCGGGCCCATTTATTCGAGCGCTAAAACTACTTGTTGAGCCAGGACTCAACAGTCGCCGCGCCGTGATCACTTTTCCACTGTTTCAAGCCTCTGTGATTACCACCTTTCGTCTCAATGGTTTCACCGGTGTGTGGGTTCTTATAAACCTTCACCTGGCGGGCCTTGCGTTTGGCTTTAGGCTCGGATACTGGAGCGCGACGACCTGCTTGTGGATCAAGCAGATTGATCACGTCTTTCAGGCTGTAGCCGTATTTTGCGAGCAAATCGCGCAGCTTCGTTTCGAATTCAATTTCTTTCTTAAGACCAGCGTTGCCCTTCAGGGCCTCAAGCGCTTGAAGCTGTTCGGCGAGATGTTTTTCAAGCTGGCGAAATTCTGCGAGTTTAGACATGGGAGTTTCCTGAGCAATTAGTATTTTCACGTTACAACAGAATAGACACTCGGATGAAGCAGAAGTATCAGTGTTCCTTAGCATCGTTGTCATATAGACCATTAGACAGGGGAAGCACTCCGCAAGAGATCGAGAGTTTTAAAAGATCTCTGCCCCTGATTCGCATAACCTTCGTGCTGGCTTCGGGCCGGTATCATCAGGCGCATACGATCAATAAGGACGTGCAGGAGAATGCTTATGCTGATTCACGAGGCTGATACGTTGAGCTCGTTGCTTGCTGAACAAGAGGCCGTGAAGGCCGCTAGAAAGAAGTACAAGTATGTGGACGTCGTCTAGGTAAAGTCGATGTAGCCGCGCCTAGGCTCGCTCTCCCGTCAAGGCTCTTAATAAGTGGCTTCAACTCTGCGGGTACGCGGTTGGAGACACAGAGGGCCAGAGAGATTGACCAATTGCTATTGCATAAATGAGCACAGGCCCCCTAACACACTGTGAGCCACATTCAGTCAGACGCGTCTGAGTCTATAGGTGCCGATGCAGGTATTTGCCATGCGGGTTTTTTGCCATCCTGACTGTCGAAAATACGCCGCGCCTTGCGGAAATCGTCAACATTCTCGACAACCCAAGTCCAGATAGGTGACATGCGGATCAACAGTCCCATACCCAAGGGCGTGAGCTCATACTCGACACGTGGCGGAATCTCACCGAACTCCCGCCGAGCCACTAGGCCATCCCGCTCCATGGAGCGTAGCGTCTTAGTTAACATCCGCTGAGTAACCCCAGTCATCTGCCTTTTTATTTCGGCATGGCGCATGGTGCCGTACTGAATCGCCCCGGGTTTCGTAGACACCTCCATGCCTTAAACTGAGGCCAATC
>NZ_SPKN01000023.1:50305-146058 GCF_023127765.1 Pseudomonas sp. W15Feb34 | reverse complement strand
AAAAGCAGATCAAGATCAAGATCAAGAGCGGCTCGCTTCGCATCGTGGTTACCGTTGGGTACGGCGAACTGTAGTTGTGTAGATATCCACACCCCGATGGCGATGCAAGCCTCGCCTCAGAACATCGGCCGGGCCGAAGCAATCGCCACCACCACCAACCCTACGATCAGATTAATCCCCACCAATTTGCGAATCTGCCCCAGCGCAGCCGCGCCCGCCGGCCAGTCCTCAGCCGCCACCGCCTTGCGCAGTTCCGGGAACTTCAACGCCTGGATACGAATAAACAGCGCGGTCATCACCAGATACAACCCCATCATCACCTGCACATAGCGCGGTGCAGTTTCAAAACCGTTGAAGCGCAGTTGCAGCAAACCAACGCCGCTGATCGGCAAAATCACGACCGCGACCCACACCCACACAAAAAAACGTTGAAACACATTTGCCCACAACTTGAGCCGGGCAGGGCCCTCAAGGGCCGCCATGGCGGCGGGTCGCAGGATCATCCAGGCGAAAAACATACCGCCGACCCAAATCAGGGCGGCCAGTACATGCAGGGTGTAAGCGAGGCTAAACGCGGTCATTGTGGTACTCCGTTCTGCGCGGGATTAATTAGCGGGGTATGATAGCGGCCGATCCGAACCACTGAAAATTTATCCAGCGTTTTTTGCGCCCGACTATCCATGATCAGCACTGAACTCAAAACCACGATCCAGGGCGCCTATTCGCGTTTTCTCGAAGCCAAGAGCTTGAAACCGCGCTACGGCCAACGCCTGATGATCGCCGAAGTGGCGAAAGTCCTCGGGGATATCGACACCGATGACGAAGGTCGCCGCGAGGGCGAACCTGCGGTTGTGGCCGTCGAGGCCGGCACCGGTACTGGCAAGACTGTGGCCTACAGCCTGGCCGCGATCCCCACCGCCAAGGCCGCCGGCAAGCGCCTGGTAATCGCCACCGCCACCGTCGCCCTGCAAGAGCAGATTGTCTACAAAGACTTGCCCGACCTGATGCGCAACAGCGGCTTGAGCTTTACCTTCGCCCTGGCCAAGGGCCGTGGCCGCTACATGTGCCTGTCCAAGCTCGACGTGTTGCTGCAGGAGGGCCATGCGCAAACCGCCACCGCGTCGCTGTTCGAAGAAGAAGGCTTCAAGATCGAGGTCGACGAGGCCAGCCAGAAGCTATTTACCAGCATGATCGAGAAACTGGCCGGCAACAAATGGGACGGCGACCGCGACAGCTGGCCCACCGCCCTGGAGGATTCCGACTGGGCGCGCCTGACCACCGACCACAGCCAGTGCACCAATCGCCATTGCCCCAATTTCGGCCAGTGCGCCTTCTACAAGGCCCGCGAAGGCATGGGCAAGGTGGATGTCATCGTCACCAACCACGACATGGTGCTGGCCGACCTGGCACTGGGCGGCGGCGCGGTGCTGCCCGATCCACGCGACACGCTTTATGTGTTCGACGAAGGTCACCACCTGCCGGACAAAGCCATCGGCCACTTCGCCCATTACACGCGCCTGCGTTCCACTGCCGACTGGCTGGAAACCACTGCCAAGAACCTCACCAAGTTGCTGGCCCAGCATCCGCTGCCCGGCGACCTGGGCAAGCTGATCGAACAGGTGCCGGAACTGGCGCGGGAGATCAAGACCCAACAGCAATTCATGTTCAGCGCCTGCGAACAGGTGGCCGACTTCAAACCCGGCGAAGATGTCGAGGGCCGTGAGCGCCCGCGCCACCGTTTTGTCGGCGGCATGATCCCCGAGCACATGCGCGAAATGGGCATCGAGCTGAAGAAAGGCTTTTCACGCCTGACCGACTTGTTCACCCGCCTTACGGATTTGCTCAAGGAAGGCATGGATGGCGAGGTTAATATCGGTATCGCCAGCAACCAGGCCGAGGAGTGGTACCCGCTGTTCGGCAGCCTGTTGTCCCGCTCCCAGGGCAACTGGGAGCTGTGGACCGCGTTCACCGTGGAAGATCCGGAAGACAACCCGCCCATGGCCCGTTGGCTTACCCTGTCGGAAAGCGGTGCGCTGTTTGATATCGAGGTCAACGCCAGCCCGATCCTCGCCGCTGAAATGCTGCGTCGCAACCTGTGGAACGTGGCCTACGGCTGCCTGGTGACGTCGGCCACGCTGACCGCCCTGGGCACCTTTGATCGCTTCCGTATGCGCGCCGGTTTGCCGAAAAAGGCCGTTACCGCTGTGGTACCGAGCCCGTTTCATCATGCCGATGCCGGTGTGCTGCGCGTACCGGACCTCAAGGCTGACCCTCGGGATGCGGCGGCCCACACGGCGGCGATCATTCGCGATCTGCCGTCACTGGTGGAAGGTTCGCGCGGCACCCTGGTGCTGTTCTCGTCGCGCAAACAGATGCAGGACGTGTTCGATGGCCTCGATCGCGACTGGCGCAAACAGGTGTTTATCCAGGGCAACCTGTCCAAGCAGGAAACCCTGAACAAGCACAAGGCGCGGGTCGACGGCGGTGATTCCAGCGTATTGTTCGGCCTGGCAAGTTTTGCCGAGGGCGTGGACTTGCCTGGCGCTTATTGCGAACACGTGGTGATCGCCAAGATCCCGTTCTCGGTGCCCGATGATCCGGTCGAGGCCGCACTGGCCGAATGGATCGAAGCCCGTGGCGGCAACCCGTTCATGGAAATCTCGGTGCCGGATGCCTCATTGAAGCTGGTGCAGGCCTGCGGGCGCTTGCTGCGCACCGAGCAAGACCGCGGCACCATCACCTTGCTTGACCGCCGCCTGGTCACCCAACGCTATGGCAAAGCTATCCTCAATGCGTTGCCGCCGTTCAGGCGCGAAATTTCTTAAACCCCCGTGGGCGAATTCGCCCACTTTGTGGTCTATCTCATCACTATCACCAGGCCATTCACCGGCCGTTTGGGAGAACCTTGTTCGTATGATTCGCACGCTGCCCGCTCTTTTTGCCTTGCTGTTCGCTGCGCCGTTGATGGCCGCGCCTGCCGGGCAACAAACGCTGTTCAACTTCGTCCGGCCTGCCGATGTGGTCAAGGTGGCGACTCAGGACGCCAGCCTGCCCCAATACAACGCCGAACAAACTCCCGAAGGCGAGGTGCTGCGCCGTATCACCTTCAACCCGGCGGCCGAGCCAAGCCTGGTGCTCAGCCCGCAATCCGGTGTGTGGGACTGGTCGCAATCGAGCGCCATGAGCCTGCGTATCCAGAGCGCGATGAACTGGGCACTGACCCTCTACGTCAAGGTGCAGAGCGCCGACGGCAAGACCCTGGTCAGCCGCATCGACCTGCCGGCCGGGCCTGCGCAGACCCTGCTGGTACCATTGCAAGCCAACTCGCCACTGAGCCAGGGCATGAAGGCTGGCCCGCCGATGCCGATGACCGTGGATGGCCAGCGCGTATTGCTGGCCGGCAGTGCCGGCGAAATCGACCGCAGCCAGGTGGTGTCGGTGACCCTGTCGATGATCAAGCCCAATGCCGCCCAAAGCATCCTGCTGGAGCGCTTTGGCGTGCAGGACAGCGAGCCGGTAACGAAGGCCGCCTACAGCGAATTTGTCGATGCTTTTGGCCAGTCCACCCGGGCGCGCTGGCCGGAAAAGGTCAGCAGCGACGAGCAGCTCAAGGCGTCGGCCGCCAAAGAGCAGCAGCAGCTCAAAACCTGGTTGGCTGAGCGAGACAAATCCTCCCTGGACCAATACGGCGGCTGGAACAAAGGCCCGGCGTTCGATTCCAGCGGCTTTTTCCGCACAGAGAAGCGCGACGGCCGCTGGTATCTGGTGACGCCTGAAGGTCATCCGTTCTATTCACTGGGGGTCAACACCGTGGCTGCGGACAACAGCCAGACCTACGTGGCAGGGCGTGAGTGGATGTTCGCGGCGTTGCCCAAGGCTGGCGAACCCTTCGACAAGTACTACGGCAGCAGCGATAACCGCACCGGCAACGGTGCCGGCGAAGGTCGCGGCTTTGGTTCGGGGCGTTGGTATGACTTTTATGGCGCCAACCTGCAGCGCACTTACGGCGGCGAGGGTTTGGACCAGAAGCGCTGGGTGACGCACACCCTGGACCGTCTGCAAGCCTGGGGTTTCAATACCGTGGGCAACTGGAGCGACGAGGACCTGGCCACTGCCGACCGCGTGCCTTATACCCTGCCGCTGTCGATTGTGGGTGACTACGCGAGCATCAGCACCGGCACCGACTGGTGGGGCGGTATGCCCGATCCGTTCGATCCACGTTTCGCGATGGCCACCGAACGCGCCGTGGCCATCGCCGCTCGTGATCACCGCGACGATCCGTGGTTGATCGGCTTTTTTGCCGACAACGAACTGGCCTGGGCCGGTCCTGGCGACGATGCAAAATCCCGCTACGCCTTGGCTTACGGCACCCTGCGCATGACCACCGATGTTCCGGCCAAGCGCGCCTTCCTCAAGCAGCTGCGTGACAAATATCGCAACGAAGAAGGTCTGTCCAAAGCCTGGGGCATTCAACTGGCGGGTTGGGAACTGATGGAAGACCCAGGCTTCGAACCACCGATGCCCAGCCCTGAACACCCGGAAATCGAAGCTGACTTCAAGTACTTCCAGAAGACCTTCGCCGACGCTTACTTCAAGACCATTTCCGACTCGCTGAAGTGGCACGCGCCGAACCAACTGTTGCTGGGCGGCCGTTTTGCCGTGAGCACCCCGGAAGCAGTGGCGTCGTGCGCTCAGTATTGCGATGTGTTGAGCTTCAACATGTACACCCTAAAACCCCAGGACGGTTATGACTTCGCCGCCCTGCGTGCGCTGGACAAACCGGTGCTGATCACCGAATTCAACTTCGGCTCGGCCGACCGTGGCCCGTTCTGGGGCGGCGTGACGCAATTGGCCCGCGAAGAAGATCGCGGTACGGCGTACGCCACGTTCCTCAAGCAGGCCATGGCCGAGCCGTCGATTGTTGGCGTGCACTGGTTCCAGTACCTGGACCAGCCGGTCACCGGGCGTCTGCTGGATGGCGAAAACGGCCATTTCGGCCTTGTCGGCATCACCGATGTACCTTTCCAGGGCTTCGTTGACAGTGTGCGCAAGAGCAACCTGGCGGCGGTCGACCAGTTGGGCCGTGAGGCGCAAAAAGCCAAGGCGACCCGCACGGCGCGTGAAAGTGAAGGCGCCAAGCAGGGGCAGGGCGGCAAAGGCGCAGGGCAGGGCGCTGGACATGCCGGTGGGCACTCCGGCAACGGTCATTGATTCGTCGTTGACGGGTTCACAAAACCCACAATGGCTGAAAGAATGGCGGCCACTTTTCATGGTGCTTTGCGAGGGGAATCAGGTGCAGATTCAGGGTCATTACGAGCTGCAGTTCGAAGCGGTACGCGAAGCCTTTGCCGCATTGTTCGATGATCCCCAGGAGCGTGGTGCCGGGCTGTGCATCCAGGTAGGCGGGCAAACCGTCGTCGATCTGTGGGCCGGTACTGCCGACAAGGACGGAGCCGAAGCCTGGCACAGCGATACCATCGTCAACCTGTTCTCCTGCACCAAGACCTTCACGGCTGTCACTGCCTTGCAACTGGTGGCCGAAGGCAAGCTCAAGCTTGATGCACCGGTGGCTGACTACTGGCCGGAATTCGCGGCGGCGGGCAAGGAGGCGATCACACTGCGCCAGTTGCTCTGCCACCAGGCCGGGCTGCCGGCCATCCGCGAAATGCTGCCTACCGAAGCCCTGTATGACTGGCAACTGATGGTCGACACCCTGGCGGCCGAGGCGCCGTGGTGGACACCAGGCGAGGGTCATGGCTACGAGGCGATTACCTACGGCTGGCTGGTCGGCGAACTGTTGCGCCGCGCCGATGGGCGCGGGCCGGGTGAGTCGATCGTGGCACGGGTCGCACGGCCGCTGGGGCTGGACTTCCACGTTGGCCTGGCGGATGCAGAGTTTTATCGGGTGGCCCATATAGCGCGCAGCAAGGGCAATATGGGGGATGAAGCCGCGCAACGGTTACTTCAAGTAATGATGCGCGAACCGGCGGCGATGACCACACGGGCATTTGCCAATCCACCATCTATTCTGACCAGTACTAATAAGCCCGAATGGCGACGCATGCAGCAGCCCGCGGCAAATGGTCACGGTAATGCGCGCAGCCTGGCCGGGTTTTATAGCGGTTTGTTGGACGGTAGTTTGCTGGAAAGCGACATGCTCGAACAATTGACCCGTGAACACAGTATTGGGCCGGATAAAACCTTATTGACCCAAACCCGTTTCGGCCTGGGCTGCATGTTGGATCAACCGCAGCTGCCCAATGCCACGTTCGGCCTCGGGCCACGTGCTTTCGGGCATCCCGGCGCAGGGGGCTCAGTGGGTTTTGCCGACCCTGAACATGATGTAGCGTTCGGTTTTGTGACTAATACCCTGGGCCCTTACGTACTTATGGACCCGCGTGCGCAGAAGTTGGTCGGAATATTGGCCGGTTGTCTATAAACCCCTTGCTGTTTCACAATTTTTTGTTACAAAGGCAAGTATAAAAAGATGCTGAACGACATGTTGTAACTTGAATGTTCTTTAAGCGTCTGTTTAACGGGTCATCAGGCCCCCTGGTTTTTTCTCATTTTGTGGATATCTCATGTTATCGAACAAGTCCTTGGCACTGGCGCTGTGCCTCACTATTACAGGTTGCGCACAAACTCCACAAAATGATGCCGAAGGTGGGCATTGGTGGTCATTTGGATCGGACAAGGCTGCGACCAAGGACGCAGTGACCCAAACCGACGCCAAGCCGGATGCCAAACCAGCTGCCGGCGCCAAGCCTGTTGAACCTGTCGCCGCTGCTGCTGCACCTGCTTCGCCCGCCAAGGCTGATACCGGCTACAGCTGGTGGCCGTTCTCCACCAAGAGTGCCGAAGAAAAAGCCGCCGATGCCAAGGCCGACCTGAAAGCCGACCTGAAGGCCGCAACCCCGACTTCCGACGCGGCACCTGTCGTCGCCAAGACCGACGCCGAACCCCGCTGGTGGTGGCCGTTCGAAAGCAAGCCAAAGCCGTTGGCCAAGGTCGACGTGACCAATGTGCCAATGCCTGACCCGAAAATCACCCAAGCCTGGCTGGACGACTACGAGCCACGCCTGCGCGAGGCCATCAAGGGCAGTTCGCTGCAACTGGAGCGTCGCGACAACGTGCTGGTCGTGATTGCCCCGGTAGACGGTTCCTACAACCCGAAGCGTCCGGCGATGCTGCTGCCGGTGACTTTGGGCCCGTTCACTCGTGTGGCCAAGGCCGTTGAGGCTGATCCCAAGACCGCCGTACTGGTTCTGGGCCACGTCGATGCCACCGGCAGCGCTCCTGCGAGCCAGGCGTTGAGCAAGGAGCGTGCGCAGTCGATTGCTTCGATCTTCAGCCTCAGTGGTTTGAAGCAGGACCGCTTGATGCTGCGTGGCATGGGCGACCTTATGCCGCGTGCCGCCAACGACAGCAACCAGGGGCGTGCGCTGAATCGTCGCATGGAAATCATGTTCACTCAGCGTACAACGATGCTTGCACTGCTGAGCCAGTACAATTCGGGCAAGACGCCACCGGTTGCTGAAATGGTTGCCGTGCAGAATGCTCCAGCCCCGGCACCAGCGGCAAAAGCACCAGCCAAGAAGGCTCCGGCCAAGAAAGCGGCCGCCAAGCCAGCGGCTAAAAAGGCCGCGGCCAAACCTGCTGCGAAGAAGCCGGCTGCAACCAAAGCCAAGGCTGCTGCACCCGCTTCGAACGACCAGGCGAAAAACTGAGCCGTTGAACCATAAGGATAAAGCCGCATGACCCAGGCACTGGCTGATATGCGCCGTGACTACACACGGGACGGTTTGAGCGAGGCCCAGGCCCCCGGCGAGCCGTTTGCGTTGTTCCACCAATGGTTTGGCGACGCGGTGAAAACCGAACAGCCGCCGGTGGAGGCCAATGCCATGACCCTGGCGACGGTCGACCAGGACGGTCGCCCGCACTGTCGCATCCTGTTGCTCAAGGGCCTGGATGCACAGGGCTTTACCTTCTTCACCAACTACCAGAGCGCCAAGGGTGAGCAACTTGCGGCGCGGCCGTTTGCGGCCATGACGTTCTTCTGGCCGACCCTGGAACGCCAGGTGCGTATTGAAGGGCGCGTGGTCAAGGTCACCCCTGAAGAGTCGGATGCCTATTACCAGGTGCGCCCGTTGGGCAGCCGCCTCGGCGCCTGGGCATCCCCGCAGAGCAGGGTCATTCGTGACCGTGAAGAGCTGCACGATCTGCTCAAGGCCACCGAACAGCGTTTCAGCGATACCCAGCCCGATTGCCCCGAGCATTGGGGTGGGTACCGTTTGCTGCCCGAGCGCATCGAGTTCTGGCAGGGCCGCGCCAGCCGCCTGCATGATCGTCTCAACTATCGTGTACAAGACGCTCAATGGATCCGCGAGCGTCTGGCGCCCTGAGCGTCACCTTTCGTCATTGCGCCTGAATCATGCCCATTGCGCCGACGTCTCTATTCAGGAGACTTCGGCGCTTTTGATTGTGCGGCTACAATGATCAAGCAGCTGATGGCACCGTTGCGCACCACAGTTAGGCTACCGTTGGTCGTGTTTTCTGGTGCTGGCAGTCTGTACTCAGGCTGAATGAAAGCAATTTTCTGCCCGGCTTGCCGTGACAGGCGCCAAGCCACAGCGTTTAATGAATACCTGTCCTTTGGAGTTGATGCTATGCGTAAGTCCGTTTTACTAGTTGCCTGCTTTACCACCCTGTCATTGCTGTTGGGTGGCTGCGCCTCGAGTCTGACCGGCGACTCGTACTCCCGTGATGAGGCGCGTCGCGTTCAGACCGTGCGCATGGGTACCATCGAATCCCTGCGTCCGGTGAAAATCGAAGGCACCAAGACCCCAATCGGCGGCGCTGCTGGCGCAGTCATCGGTGGTGTTGGCGGCAGCGCCATCGGTGGCGGCCGTGGCAGCATCGTCACCGCTGTAATCGGCGCGGTCGCGGGCGGCCTGCTGGGCTCGGCCACCGAAGAAGGCCTGACCCGCACCCAGGGCGTGGAAATCACCGTGCGCGAAGACGACGGCAGCATGCGCGCCTACGTACAAGCCGTGCAGGAAAATGAAATCTTCCGCATCGGTGACCGCGTACGCATCATGACCGTTGACGGTACCAGCCGCGTTACTCGCTAAGCGGTAAGTAATCGGGCAAAGAAAACCCCAACCGGGTGACCGGTTGGGGTTTTTTTATGCTGCTTTCCCAGGGGCTCAGGCTTTTTTGCGACTCGCCATCGCCGTCACCGCATACCCGATAAAGGCTGCCAGGATCGATCCGGTCAGAATCCCCATGCGGTCTTCACCGGCAAACTCGCTGGCACCCGGCACAAACGCCAGGGAGCCGACAAACAGGCTCATGGTGAAGCCGATACCGCACAGAACAGCCACGCCAAGAACCTGACCCCAGTTGGCGCCGCTGGGCAGGGACGCGATACCCGTCTTGATCGCCAGCCAAGTGAGGCCGAACACACCGATGGTCTTGCCGATCAACAGGCCGGCGGCGATGCCCATGGGCACGGAATGGGTGAAGCTCTCCAGGCTCACGCCGGTGAGGGAAACCCCGGCATTGGCGAACGCGAACAACGGCAGGATGGCGTAGGCCACCCACGGGTGCAGGGCGTGCTCCAGGGTCAGCAGCGGTGAGGTTTCGGCATTCCGGGTGCGCAGTGGAATGCAGAATGCCAGGGTCACACCGGCCAGTGTGGCATGCACACCGCTCTTGAGTACGCACACCCACAGGATCAGGCCGATGATCAGGTAAGGCCCAAGCTTGATCACGCCCAGGCGATTCATCGCAATCAAGGCAAGCAAGCAAGCCCCCGCGCCCGCCAGGGACGCGCCGGACAAGTCAGCGGAATAGAACAGCGCGATGACGATGATGGCGCCGAGGTCATCAATGATTGCCAGGGTCATCAGGAACAACTTCAGCGACACCGGTACGCGCTTGCCCAGCAGTGCCAGCACGCCCAGAGCGAACGCGATATCCGTGGCCATCGGGATCGCCCAGCCGGCGAGGGCGGCCGGGTTGTCCTTGTTCAGCGCCCAGTAGATCAGCGCCGGCACCACCATGCCGCCTATGGCCGCTGCGCCGGGCAGCACAACCTGGGAAGGCTTGGAGAGGTGACCATCGAGCAGTTCGCGTTTGACCTCCAGGCCGATCAACAGGAAAAACAGAGCCATCAGGCCGTCGTTGATCCACAGCAGTGCCGGCTTGGCGATTTTCAACGCGCCGACCTGGGCAACCACAGGTGTATCGAGAAACGCGTTGTACAAGTGCGACAACGGTGAGTTGTTGATGATCAGCGCCAAAGCGGCAGCGGCGATCAACAACAGACCACTGGCGGCTTCCAGCTGGAAGAAACGAGTAAAAGTGCTACGCAGAGGCAAGGGATGCTCTCCATTTGAGGTTCAATAGGTGGGTACCCTAACCCGTACAGTTAGTTGTTAAAACAAAAGTTATATTCTTATTTGTTATAAGAGATGAGTCGGGTTGTAGATGCGTAAAAGACTAGCAGTTGTGTGTCAAATTGAGTCGGTACTGTATCTGTGTGAGGTGTACGAAACATCTTAAGATTCAGGCTGAAAACCTTAGAGAGTCCACCATGAGCGACCACCGTACCTGGGCCCGCGAAGCCATTCGCATCATTGAAGCGGACTTCCAGCGGAGCGCCGACACCCACCTGATCCCGTTGCCGTTACCTGGGTTGCCCGGCATCGAGTTGTACTTCAAGGACGAATCCAGCCACCCCACAGGCAGCCTGAAACACCGGCTGGCTCGCTCGCTGTTTTTGTACGCGCTGTGCAATGGATGGCTCAAGCCGGGCGCCCCGGTGATCGAAGCGTCCAGCGGTTCCACAGCCATCTCTGAAGCCTACTTCGCTCGCCTGTTGGGGTTGCCGTTCATTGCCGTCATGCCGGCCACCACCTCCCAGGAAAAGATCGCCCAGATCGCCTTCTACGGTGGCAAGAGCCATCTGGTTCAGGACCCGACGCAGATCTACGCCGAATCCGAACGCCTGGCCCAGGAAAGTGGTGGTCACTTCATGGACCAGTTCACCTACGCCGAGCGTGCTACCGACTGGCGCGCAAACAACAACATTGCCGAATCGATCTTCCAGCAGATGCGCTTCGAGCAGCACCCGGAGCCCAGTTGGTTGATTTCCAGCCCCGGCACTGGCGGCACCACCGCGACACTGGGCCGCTACGTACGTTATCGCCAGCATTGCACCCGCGTGCTGTGTGCCGATGCCGAGCGCTCGGTGTTTTTCGACTTCTACCAGAGCGGCGACGCCAGCCTGCGCCTGGAGTGTGGTTCGCGAATCGAAGGGATTGGTCGCCCGCGTGTCGAGGCGTCGTTTCTGCCGGCGGTGATTGATGCGATGGTCAAGGTGCCAGACGCCTTGTCATTGGCGGCGATGCATTACCTGGCTGGGCGTTTGGGACGACGGGTCGGCGGTTCCAGCGGGACCAACCTGATCGGCGCGTTGGTAGCAGCGCACCAGATGAAAGCGGCGGGAGAATCGGGCTCGATCGTAGCGATCTTGTGTGATGGCGGCGAGCGTTATGCCACGACCTATTACGATCAGGCGTGGTTGGCGGGGCAGGGGTATGAGTTGGATGGGTTGGTTGCGGCGGTGGCTGCGAGTGTCGAGCAGGGCGAGTCGCTGCCCGAAACGATCCTGCGCGCCAATATCTGACCCGGCGCAAATCAAAATGTGGGAGGGGGCTTGCTCCCGATTGCGGTGTGTCAGTCAAAAATACTGTGACTGAACCACTGCTATCGGGAGCAAGCCCCTCCCACATTTTTCACTACAGTGTTCTCAGGCTTCGATGCCCAACATATCCCGCGCCAACGCCTCGGCAATCCGAATCCCGTCGACACCTGCCGACAGAATCCCACCGGCGTAACCCGCGCCTTCCCCGGCCGGGAACAGGCCTTTGACGTTTAGGCTCTGCATCGACTCATCGCGGGTAATGCGCAAGGGTGACGAAGTGCGAGTCTCGATGCCGGTCAACACCGCATCGTGCAGCGAATAGCCTTTGATCTGCTTTTCGAACGCCGGCAACGCTTCGCGGATGGCTTCGATGGCAAAGTCCGGCAAGGCCAGGGCCAGGTCGCCCATTGACACGCCGGGCTTGTAGGACGGCTCCACACTGCCGATGGCAGTGGACGGTCTGCCGGCGATAAAGTCCCCCACCAGTTGCGCCGGTGCCTCGTAGTTGCTGCCGCCGAGGATATAGGCGTGGGACTCCAGGCGCTCCTGCAATTCGATACCGGCCAGCGGGCCGCCCGGGTAATCCACCTCGGGGGTGATGCCGACCACGATGCCGGAGTTGGCGTTGCGTTCATTACGCGAATACTGACTCATGCCGTTTGTCACGACGCGGTTCGGTTCTGAGGTCGCAGCCACCACGGTACCGCCAGGGCACATGCAGAAACTGTAGACCGAGCGACCATTCTTGGCGTGGTGCACCAGCTTGTAGTCCGCTGCGCCCAGTTTCGGATGGCCTGCGTATTTGCCCAGGCGTGCGGCGTCGATCAGCGACTGCGGGTGTTCGATACGGAAACCCACCGAGAACGGCTTGGCTTCCATGTACACGCCGCGATCATGGAGCATACGGAAGGTGTCACGGGCACTGTGGCCCAGGGCAAGAATCACGTGCCTGGAAAGGATCTGCTCGCCGCCGTCGATGACCACGCCGTTCAACTGTCCGTCTTCGATCAACACATCCGTGACCCGTTGTTCAAAGCGCACTTCACCGCCCAGGGCGATGATTTGCTCGCGCATGTTCTCTACCACGCCGGTCAGGCGGAAAGTGCCGATATGCGGCTTGCTGACATAGAGAATCTCTTCCGGTGCACCGGCCTTGACGAACTCGTGCAGCACTTTGCGGCCGTGGAATTTCGGGTCCTTGATCTGGCTGTACAGCTTGCCGTCGGAGAAGGTCCCGGCACCGCCTTCACCGAACTGCACGTTGGACTCGGGGTTGAGCACGCTTTTACGCCACAGGCCCCAGGTGTCCTTGGTGCGTTGGCGCACTTCCTTGCCGCGTTCGAGGATGATCGGCTTGAAGCCCATCTGCGCCAGCAGCAGCCCGGCGAAGATCCCGCAGGGGCCAAAACCCACCACGATCGGTCGTTCAACCAAGCCTGCCGGCGCCTGGCCCACGACCTTGTAGCTGACATCCGGCGCGGGATTGACGTTGCGGTCATCGGCAAACTTGAGCAGCAGGGCGGGTTCGCCCTTGACGTTCAGGTCGACGGTGTAGATGAAGCACAGCTCCGACGACTTTTTACGGGCGTCGTAGCTGCGTTTGAACAGGGTGAAATCGAGCAGGTCATCACTGGCGATGCCCAGGCGCTGCACGATGGCAGGCCGCAGGTCTTCTTCGGGATGGTCGATGGGCAGCTTGAGTTCGGTGATTCGTAACATGACAGGATCCGGTAGGCGGCGGGCAAGGAGGCCGGCTGTTTTGCAAACCGGCGATTATAAGCCCCAAAGGTGGTTTTCCGTCAGGTTAAAACAGCCCAAGGCACAATCAGTCGTCCCGGGAGCCGCCAAACGCCGCGCAGCCACGCTGCACCTGGCCGTTCACCCGCAACTCGGCGCTCATGTGTTGCAGGCTGCCGCTCACGCTGTCGACGCAGCGCTGGGGCGCCACCCACAGTTCGATGTGCTGGTTATTGGCTTCGGTCATCAGGTTGAAGCGCCCATCGCCCAGTTGTTCTTCGACGTAGGGCACCGCCAGCGGTGGCTGGCCTTCGCGTTCCAGCACCATGCCCTTGGCTGTGACATTCATTGCCCAGGCCGGCTTATGGCCGTTGGCGCGCAGGATCATGCGCTTGAAGTCCGGATCGTCGCAGGCTGAGGTCGAGCGCTCTACGCGATAGAGTTGTTGCAGGTCGAGCGAACCCTGGGTGCCGCTGGCAACCCCGGAAAACTTGCCGCGCAGGTCGGCAAACAACGCGCCTTGCTGGCCGGCCAGGGACGCGGCTTCCTGCAGGATGCTGGTGCCGCCGGTGTCGTTGACCACATAGTTGCGTTTGTCGCCGCACGGTTGGAACAACAATTTGCCCTCCACAGCGGTCAACTCACCCTGCATACGGGTCAGCCCGGCAGTAGACGGTTTGGCCGGCTCGCTCTCGAACATCTGGCAAGCGGTGAACAGGGGCAGCAGGGCAAGCAGTGCAAGAGTACGGGCGGCGCGCATTGATCGGGTCTCCAAAACAAGTGCCGCCACGTTACGCAGCCTCGCGTCGCACCACAAGTCTGTAAACAGCTCGAAACCAATACCTGCGGCATACGTCAGCCTTTAAGCCTTTACTGATGCAAGGACGGGGGGCGGTATGCAAGGGTTGATGACTTTGCCTGGGAGCGTTGCGATGACAAATAAATGGAGCGCATATGGACTGCTGTTTGTCAGCGTTTCGGTGTTTGCTGAGGACGCCGCGAGGTTGGAGTATTGGTCGGCTAATGACTTCACCGAGATCTCGCTTGAACTCAAGAGTATCCACAATCTGAATGCGGATACCGTATCGGCCAGCATTACGTTAAGCGAAGAGGCCAAGGCGCGTACCACAGCCATTACCACGCTGACCTACGGAAAGCAGATGACGCTTTATATCGATGGTCGCCGTTTATACACCAGCCACGTTCAAGGGATTATGGGGGGCAGCTTCAGAGTAGCCGTGCCCAAAGACTTGGCTGCGGAATGGGCAACTCGGTACCTGCACTAAAGGTGGCAGGTACCGAGAACCTTCTTTGGCAGGTCAGCCCACGATAAAGGTCTGCCCTGTCTGCAAGCCCTCGACACTCTTCGCGTAGGCCAACGCCACATCTGCACCAGGCACCGGTTTGTACCCACGAAAGTATGGAGCGTAGCTGCCCATGGCTTCCAACAGCACTGTCGGGCTCACCGAATTGACACGCAAGCCCCGTGGCAACTCGATCGCCGCGGCTTTGACAAAGGCATCCAGCGCGCCGTTGACCAGCGCGGCCGAGGCACCGGTACGGATCGGGTCGCGGTTGAGAATGCCGCTGGTGAACGTAAACGAGGCACCGTCATTGGCGTATTCGCGTCCGATCAGCAGCAGGTTGACCTGGCCCATCAGCTTGTCACGCAGGCCCAGTTCGAAATCGCTGTCGCTCATCTCTCCCAGTGCCACGAAGTTCACACTGCCTGCGGCGCAGATCAGGGCGTCGAACTTGCCGGTCTGCTCGAACAGCCTGCGTATCGAGGCGCTATCGCTGATGTCCACCTGGAAGTCGCCGCTGGTACGGCCGATGCTGATCACTTCGTGGCGTTGCGCCAACTCTGCCTTGACCGCTGAACCTATGGTGCCGCTGGCACCAATCAATAGGATTTTCATCGTGCTGTTCCTCCAGGGGGTTAACTGAAGGTCCAGTCTAGTGTGGCTTTTCAGGCGAATAAACGCGCTAATAGGCAACCTTTGGTTTTCAAATGGAAACAATCCATGAGCGAAATGGATGATCTGGCAGCCTTTGCTGTGCTGATCGAAGCGGGCAGTTTCACCGTGGCGGCCGAACAGCTGGGCTGCAGCAAAGGGCAGTTGTCCAAGCGCATCAGCCAGTTGGAAGCGCAGTTTGCCGTGGTGCTGTTGCACCGCACCACCCGCAAGCTCAGCCTCACCGCGGCCGGCGCGGCGTTGCTGCCCCAGGCACAAGCGCTGGTGGTACAGGTAGAACGCGCGCGGCAGGCGTTGGCGCGGCTCAAGGATGATTTGGCCGGCCCTGTGCGTATGACCGTTCCGGTGTCGCTGGGCGAAACCTTCTTCGATGGCTTGTTGCTGGAGTTTTCCCGGCAATATCCGCAGGTGCAGATCGAGCTGGAGCTTAACAACAGCTACCGAGACTTGGCGCGCGATGGCTTTGACTTGGGCGTGCGCGCGGCTGCCATCGAAAATGAACGCCTGGTCGCCAAGCCTTTACTGGCCTGGCACGAGGTGACCTGCGCCAGCCCGGCGTATCTGGAGCAGCATGGCGAACCGCTGACCCCGGCGGACCTGTCGACGCACAGCTGCTTGCTCAACAGTCACTACAGCGGTCGTGAGGAGTGGTTGTATCACCAGCAGCATGAATTACTGCGAGTGCGGGTGAGCGGCACGTTTGCCTCCAACCATTACAACCTGCTGAAAAAAGCCGCCCTGGTGGGCGCCGGTATCGCCCGCCTGCCGTCCTACGTGTTGCCGACGGAGTTGGCCGATGGGCGATTGCGCTGGATCCTGCGCGACTATCAGACACGCCGAATGCCGATGTACCTGGTTCATCCCTACCAGGGTGGCCTGCCGAGACGCACCCAGGTGCTGGTCGATTACCTGGTGGATTGGTTCCGGCGCAGCGGCGAGGCGCTGGATCGGCTTTAACGCAAGCGACGGGCCATCAGGTGGTCGATGGACAAGCGGCCTGGCCCCTTGGCGAGCAACAGCAACAACAGCGCGAGCCAGGTGCCGTGCGTGGGGTAGGCGTCAGGGTAGACGAACAACTGAATGGTCAAGGTCATGCCGATCAGGGCCAGGGCCGAGAAGCGTGTGGCAAACCCCAGCAGGATCAATACCGGGAAAAAGTGCTCGGCAAAGGTTGCCAGGTACGCGGCCACCTCCGGCGGCACCAGGGGCAACTGATATTCGCTGCGAAACAACCAGAGTGTCGAGGCGGCGAGCTTGGGTTCACCGACTTGGAATGTGCCGCTGATCACGTCAATGGCAAAGCCTTCGACCTTGGTCTGCCCGGATTTCCAGAACACTGCGGCAATGGAGAAGCGCGCAATAAACGCGATCAGGCTGTAGGGGATTTTTTCAAACAGTGCGACGGTTCGCTTTATCAGGCACGGAGCGGGAGTGTTCATGGCGATACCTTGGGTGGCAGATGCAAATGAGTAATGGCGTCGTGGCTGATCAGCAGCGTGAGACATTGGTGCAAGTCGAATTCGGCTGAGGCTTCAAGGGCGTCAGCGATGGCCAACTCCAGCCCGGCGCCTTGGTTGAGGCGGTTGATAAACGTCACCGAGCCGCTGTCGATGGCGAACACCTTGACCTCCAACCCGTGGCGCAGGACCAGCGCGCCTTGGGCGTACCATGGGTTCAAGGTGGCGATAACCCCGTCGGTCTGGTGCGCAGCCCAAACCGACACGATCGCGTAGGGAGATTCCAATGTTTCGAGGGATGGATGCAGTCGCACCCGCAATTGCCCCAGCTGCGCGCAGCCTTGCAGTTGCTGGAGCACGCTGTGCTGATCCAGTGCCTGGCGATCCGCCGCGTGATAAGCCCGAACCCGCAGGCGCTCCAGCCGAGCGATATCTGCCAGGTATGGCACGCTTGAGGACGGTTCGAAGCGCTGGATAAACGCTGCCAACGTGCTGCCGTATTCGCTGATCAAAGGGCTGGTGGGCGGGTGAGCCTGGACATACAGGCTGGCCATGGCGTGGAAAAACTCATCGCCAACCAGTTGCCGCGTCACCGGATAGGCGGCGACGAGCGCATTTATCAACGCGCTGTGGACATTATTGCGATACACCGCGAAGCGACTCGCCGGGTCGGCCCCGTTGCTGCTGAACACCTCCTCGGGGCAGGTTGCGTCCGGCGTCAGCAGCGCGTGGGCGAATGCCTGTTGAAGGCTCATCGGGCCACCTGCGACAAATAGCTTTCAGCCTGCCGGGCTTCGGCCTGCAATACGCTGAAGGGCGGCACCTGGTTATCCCGCTCGATCAACGTAGCTACCGGACCGGTCCGCGCCAGCACGTGCTCGTACAGTTGCCACACGGCGTTATCGATAGGCGCGCCGTGGTCATCGATCAGCAGGCGGTCGCCCAGGCTGTCTGTGTCTTCGGCAAAGCCGGCCAGATGAATCTCCCCCACTGCGTGCAAGGGCAGGGCGTCGATGTAGGCCGATGGATCGCGCTGGTGATTGATGCAGGATACGTAGACGTTGTTGACGTCGAGCAGCAGGCCGCAACCGGTACGGCGGATGACCTCGCTGATGAAGTCGGTTTCATCCAGGGTAGAGCGCTGGAACTGCAGGTAGGTCGAGGGATTCTCCAGCAGCATCGGCCGCTTGAGTGTGCTCTGCACCTGGTCAACATGTGCGCACACTCGGCTCAGGGTGGTGGCGTCGTAAGCCAGCGGCAGCAAGTCGTTGAGAAACACCGGGCCGTGGCTGGACCAGGCCAGGTGTTCGGAAAAAGACTGGGGTTGATAGCGCTCGATCAACGTCGCCAAGCGTGCCAGGTGTTCGCGATCCAGGGCACCTTCGCCGCCGATGGACAGGCCCACGCCGTGCAACGACAGCGGGTACTGCTCACGGATCAATCCCAGGTAGTGATGAAACGGGCCACCGGCCACCATGTAGTTTTCGGCGTGAACTTCAAAAAAACCGATATCGGGGCCGGTCTCAAGCACTTGGGTGAAGTGCTCGGTCTTCAACCCCAGCCCGGCCCGCAAGGGCAGGCCGGGCACCTGAGTCGGTGAGACCGTGTAAGGGGATGTAGGCGTCATCATCAGTACTCAGGCTGCACGAGGTTTCAGGATTTGGCAGTGAATTCGGTTTCCTGGCCGAAGCCGGTCGGCGAGGTGGTGCTTGGGGTCTTGGTGCAGGTACCTGCGGGGACCAGCTTCCAGGCATTGGCCTGGTCCTTGGTTTTGGAGGTGCCGGCGCAAGAGGTGCCGGCGCCTGCGGCGCAATCGTTCTTGCCGGCTTCAGCCACGCCGAAGCATTTCTGCATGTCATCGGCTGCGTGGGCAGTGGTGCTCAGGGCAGACAGGCTCAGGGCCGAACCCAGGGCGAGGACGAGGGTGGCGGCGGACAGTTTGGTGGTCATGGTGTGTCTCCAGCAGTGGTCGAATGCGCAGGCTTGATTGCCTGCTTGCACCACTAGAGAGAGGGGGATTGAGTTCGTTACAAAACCAGTCGAATTTTTTTCAAGTTACGCAAAACAAAATGTGGGAGGGGGCTTGCTCCCGATGACAGTGTGTCAGGCACAGGACATGTGACTGATATACCGTTATCGGGGGCAAGCCCCCTCCCACATTTAGATCCAGTTTACTCAGTAACCGGGTCTTAACCTCCCAGATATGCCTCTCGCACCTTCGGATCGGTCAGCAGTTGCTCGCCAGTGCCCTGCATCACCACCCGACCGTTTTCCAGCACGTAGGCCCGGTCAGCGATTTTCAATGCCTGGTTGGCGTTTTGCTCCACCAAAAACACCGTCACCCCATCTTTGCGCAGCTGTTCGATGATATCGAAGATCTGCTGGATGATGATCGGTGCCAGGCCCAGGGAGGGCTCGTCCAGCAGCAACAGCTTGGGCTTGCTCATCAGCGCCCGGCCGATGGCGAGCATTTGCTGCTCGCCGCCCGACATGGTGCCGCCGCGCTGGCTGAAGCGTTCCTTGAGGCGGGGGAACAGGTGCAGCACCTTATCCATCTGTTCCTGGTAGTCGCCCTTGTCGGTAAAGAACCCGCCCATGGCCAGGTTCTCTTCCACGGTCAGGCGCGAGAACACGCGGCGGCCTTCCGGTACCACGGCAATGCTCTTGCGCATGATTTCGGCGCAGTGCCTGCCCACCAGCTCTTCACCCATGTAGCGGATGCTGCCGCTGTAGGCTTGCGGCGAACCGCACAAGGTCATCAGCAAGGTGGATTTGCCGGCACCGTTGGCGCCGATCAGGGTGACGATCTCACCCTGGCGCACTTCGACATTGACGTCGTGCAGGGCCTGGATCTTGCCGTAGAACGTGGAAACGTTTTCGAACTGCAACATTTTACGCTTCCCCCAGATAGGCTTTGATCACTTCAGGATTGTCGCGGATCTGCTCCGGCGTGCCGTCGGCCAGCGGCGTGCCCTGGTTGATCACCACAATATGGTCGGAAATGCTCATGACCAGTTTCATGTCGTGTTCGATCAACAGCACCGTGGCGTTGTTTTCCTCACGCAGCACGCTGATCAGCGCCTTGAGGTCTTCGGTTTCCTTGGGGTTCAGGCCCGCGGCAGGTTCGTCGAGCATAAGGATCCGCGGGCGGGTCATCATGCAGCGGGCGATTTCCAGGCGACGCTGTTGGCCGTAGGCGAGGGTGCCTGCCGGGCGGTTGGCAAACTCGGTCAGGTTGACCTTGTCCAGCCAGTACGCCGCGTATTCCATGGCCTCGCGCTCGCTCTTGCGGAACGCCGGGGTCTTGAACAGGCCCGCGAAGAAGTTGGTGTTCAAGTGACGATGCTGGGCGATCAACAGATTCTCGACTGCGGTCATGTCCTTGAACAACCGCACGTTCTGGAAGGTACGCACCACGCCCTTGCGAGCGATCTCGTGACCCGCCAGGCCCTGGATCGGTTGGCCGTCCAGCAGGATGCTGCCGCCGCTCGGCTTGTAGAAGCCGGTGAGGCAGTTGAACACCGTGGTCTTGCCGGCACCGTTGGGGCCGATCAGCGCCACGACCTGTTTCTCTTTCACGGTCAGGGCCACGCCATTGACCGCCAGCAAGCCGCCGAAGCGCATGCTCAAGTTTTCAACTTTCAGGATCTCGCGGCTCATTTGCGCAGCTCCATGTGTGGACGTTGCATGGGCAGCAGGCCTTGAGGGCGCCAGATCATCATCAGCACCATCATGGCGCCGAACATCAACATGCGGTATTCGCTGAACTCACGCATCATTTCCGGCAGCAGGATCATCACGATCGCCGCCAGGATCACGCCCAGTTGCGAGCCCATGCCACCCAATACCACGATGGCGAGAATGATCGCCGACTCGATAAAGGTGAACGACTCCGGGGTCACCAGGCCCTGGCGCGCAGCGAAGAAGCTGCCGGCGAAACCGGCGAACGCGGCGCCCAGGGTGAACGCGGAAAGCTTGATGATGGTCGGGTTCAGGCCCAGGGCACGGCAGGCGATTTCATCTTCGCGCAACGCTTCCCACGCACGGCCGATGGGCATGCGCAGCAAACGGTTGATCACGAACAGTGCCGCCAACGCCAATAGCAGCGCCACCAGGTACAGGAACACCACTTTGCTGACCGGGTTGTAGGCGATCCCGAAGTACTCGTGGAAGGTCTGCATACCTTCAGCGGCGGTGCGGTCGAACGACAGCCCGAAGAACGTTGGCTTGGGAATGCTGCTGATACCGTTGGGCCCACCGGTGATATCGGTGAGGTTACGCAGGAACAGGCGGATGATCTCACCGAAGCCCAGGGTCACGATGGCCAGGTAGTCACCGCGCAGGCGCAGCACCGGGAAGCCCAGCAGGAAGCCGAACGTAGCGGCCGCCATGCCGGCCAGCGGCAGGCAGATCCAGAAGCTCCAACCCAGGTAGTGCGAGAGCAGCGCGTAGGTGTAGGCACCCACGGCGTAAAAGCCCACGTAACCAAGGTCGAGCAGGCCGGCCAGGCCCACCACGATGTTCAGGCCCAGGCCCAGCAACACGTAGATCAGGATCAGCGTCGCAATGTCGACCGCACCGCGTGAGCCGAAGAACGGCCAGATCAGCGCGGCGATAATCAGGCCGATAATGATGTAGCGCTGGGTGCGCGGCAGGGTCAGGAATTGGCTGACCTTGGGCGACACCAACGGAGCACGGTTGCCCTTGAACAAGGCACCGACCTGCTGGGTGAACAGCACGCGCAGAAACATCAGCACCGAACACAAGGCGATGACGGTCAGGGTCACGGGCCCGGTGCCATGCACTTCCAGGTTGATGCCGACAATGCTCAGCTTGAGGCCGAGTACCGGGAAGGCCACGGCCCATACCAGCAAGGCGCTGAAAAACGCCGATTTAAGATATCTGCTCATACTTTCTCAACCTCCGGACGGCCCAGGATGCCGGTCGGACGGAACAACAGCACCAGAACCAACAGGCCGAACGCTACGACGTCCTTGTACTGGTCGCCGAAGATATCGGCGCCAAAGGCTTCGGCCACACCCAGCACCAGCCCGCCGAGCATGGCGCCCGGAATGCTGCCGATGCCGCCCAATACCGCTGCGGTAAAGGCCTTGAGGCCCACCAGGAAACCGGCGTTGGGGTTGATCACGCCGTATTGCATGCTCAGCAACACGGCCGCCACGGCCGCCAGCGCAGCACCAATGACGAAGGTCAGGGCGATGATGTTGTTGGTGTTGATGCCCAGCAGGTTGGCCATCTTGATGTCTTCGGCGCAGGCCCGGCAGGCGCGCCCCAGACGGGAGCGGGAAATGAACAGTGTCAGGCCCAGCATGGCCACCAGGGTTACCACGAAAACCAGAATCTGCATGTACGAAATCAGCACTTCTTGTGCACCACCTGGGCCGAAGGAGATGCTCCCCGGGATCAGGTTGGGAATGGACTTGTCCTTGGAGTCCTGGGACAGCAATACGGTGTTCTGCAGGAAAATCGACATGCCGATGGCGGAAATCAGTGGGATCAAACGGTTGCTGCCACGCAAGGGACGGTAGGCAACCCGCTCGATACTGTAGCCATAGGCACTGGTCACGATGATCGATGCCAGGAACGCAGCGGTCATCAACAGCGGCAGGGAGTGGATCCCCATCATGGCCAGCCCGGCAAGGGCGATGAAGGCCACATAGGAACCAATCATGTATACCTCGCCATGGGCGAAGTTGATCATTCCAATGATGCCGTAAACCATTGTGTAGCCAATGGCTATCAAGGCATAGGTGCTGCCAATGGTCAGGCCATTAACCAGCTGTTGGAAAAAATGATAGATCTCAGGCATTACAGCGCTCCTAAAAACCCGATACGCATTTCACTGGTGGAGTCATTTCCGGCTCGGTGCCCTGTTCTGTGACCAGGTTGCACGAAGCGTTTGCCAGCGAACCGCTGGTGACGGTTTTAAGATTTTCAGGTGAGCCAGCGCCCGGATCGCGGGTGACATGGCCCATAAACCTCGTAAAACAAAGCCCACTGCTTGCACAGTGGGCTTGTTGACCAGTAACGCCTGGCTTACTGAGGGGAAACTTCGGTTTTTGGTTTACCGAAGTGCCATTCGTAGACCACGAACTTGAAGTCCTTCAGGTCGCCCTTGGCGTCGAAGCTCAGGTCGCCGGTAGGGGTCTTGAAGGTACCTGCGTGGATGGCTTCAGCCACTTTGGCGGTGTCTTCGCTCTTCGCGGCAGCGATACCGCCGGCGATGACTTCAACCGCGGAGTACGCCGGGAACACGAACGGACCGGTTGGGTCCTGCTTGTTCTTGGTGAACTCTTCAACGATGGCTTTGTTGGCAGGGTCGGTGTCGAAGGATTTCGGCAGGGTCACCAGCAGGCCTTCGGAAGCGCCCTGGGCGATTTGCGAGATGGAGTCGTTGCCGACACCTTCTGGGCCCATGAACTTGGCGTTCAGGCCTTTTTCCTTGGCCTGGCGCAGGATCAGGCCCAGCTCAGGGTGGTAGCCGCCGTAGTAGACGAAGTCGACGTTGGCTTGCTTGAGTTTCTGGATGATCGAGGAGAAGTCCTTGTCGCCGGCGTTCAAGCCTTCGAAGACGGCAACCTTGGTGCCTTTTTCTTCGAGGGTCTTTTTCACGGCGGTAGCGATGCCTTCACCGTACTGCTGTTTGTCGTGCAGTACTGCAACGATTTTCGGTTTCACGTGGTCGGCGATGTAGTTGCCGGCTGCCGGGCCTTGTGCGCTGTCCAGACCAATGGTGCGGAAAATCAGCTTGTAGCCACGGGAAGTGATTTCAGGGCTGGTGGCAGCCGGGGTAATCATGATGACGCCTTCGTCTTCATAAATATCCGACGCTGGCTGAGTGGAGCTGGAGCAGAGGTGGCCGACTACGAACTTGACACCGTCATTGACCACTTTGTTGGCTACGGCGACCGCTTGTTTTGGATCGCAAGCGTCGTCGTATTCCTTGGCTTCAAGCATTTTGCCATCCACGCCGCCCTTGGCGTTGATGTCCTTGATGGCTTGCTTGGCACCCATGAATTGCATGTCGCCGTATTGCGTTACCGGACCGGTCTTGGGACCGGCGATGCCGATCTTGATGGTGTCGGCTGCGAACGAATGGCCGGCAACCCCAGCCAGGACCATAGCGGCAAACAGTTTGGAAATCTGCTTAGTAGCCTTATTCATAGTGCTCCACTCTTACTGTTGTATTTTTTATAGTTCTAGCGGCCTTGTGAGCTGCAGAACCGGATCAGATATCGCGGATATCCCCCCGGTATTGCCCTGGCAACTGTACCGGTACAGTGTAGAGCGCCGGTTGATCAATTGAAAAGCTGGCAACGGGGGGCAAAACCTGAGCGTGTCGCTTAAATGAAAGAAAAAGACAGAATTGCGGCGGGCTTACACCCGTTTTCAAGGTGTTCCCTGGCTTTCCCGGCCCTTTCAATCGCTACCTCATTTGCTACTGGGTTTTTCTGCCTGAGTCAGAAGGCTATGATTGCGCCGATTTTTTACTCAGGTGAACTCCCATGACGCAAGAACCTAGCACCCTCTATGCCAAGCTGCTCGGTGAAACCGCTGAAATTTCCTGGAAGGAGCTAGAGCCGTTCTTTGCCAAGGGTGCCCTATTGTGGGTCGATGCCGGACTGGATTTGATCGAAGCAGCCGAGGGAATGGCTGAAGACAACCGTGATAAAGTCGCCGCCTGGCTGGCTTCAGGGAGCCTTGGCGAAGTGTCTGCAACGCGGGCATTGGACTTGGTGGAGCGTGATCCAAGCCTGTGGGCGGTGGTGGTCTCGCCTTGGATTCTGATCCAGGAAAGGGCGACGTAAGAATGGAGTGCGCGAAAAAGGTGCGCCTTTTCTGTCCCCATAAGTGTGTAGCGGAGTAACCGCGTTGCCAGTGATGGCACCTTGCCGTAGAGAAAGGTCACAGCCTAGGGTGACGTAAACGTCACGGGAACAGTTCAGGCCGCCGGGAAACCGCTGAAGAATTGTTTCCATGTGTGCCATGGCACTGGCGATTGCAGTCGTCGCACCACCAGCATTCTGATTTGGGCTTCAGCGAATTGGCCTGACAATAGACGGCGGGCCGATTCGCACTGGCGCAGGGTCTTTGGTGGGCGTGCTGTCTTTATTGCCTTCCACGCTGAAGGGGTAGAGCGGATTGCGTATCGCAATGCCTTGCATCACACCGATGATGTCGTTGAACGGCACCGCCGGGCTGAGCAGGTAACCCTGGATGAAGTCACAGTCGTGCTTGAGCAATAGCTCAAACTGCGCCTGGGTTTCCACGCCTTCGGTCACCACCTGCAAGTGCAGGGTGTGGGCCATGCCGATAATCGCCTGGACGATTTCGCTGTCTGCGGTGGATTTGGGGATGTCCTGGATAAACGAACGATCAATCTTCAAGGTGTTAAGCGGCAGGCGCTTGAGATAGGCCAGGGATGAGTAGCCGGTGCCGAAATCATCGATCGCCAGGGAGACCCCCAGGGCGCGGATTTGCCGCAGCAGCGCCAGGGTGCTGCTGATATTGCCCATCAGCGCATTTTCGGTGACTTCCAGCTCCAGGCGGTTGGCCGCCACGCCGGCAAAGCGCAGGGCGTCTTCGATTTCATCGGCCAGCTCGTCCCGCGCCAGGTTCAGGGCCGAGCAGTTCACGGCCATGGTCAGCTCGGTGTAGCCCCGGTCAGACAACAGGCTCAGGTCGTGACAGGCCTGGCGCAATACCCAGTGGTCCAACTCGGCGATCAGCCCATTGTTCTCGGCGATCCCGATAAACCGGTCCGGGGCCAGCAACCCATGCTGGGGATGTTCCCAGCGCACCAGTGCCTCAAGACGCGTGACCTTGCCCAGTTTCATGTCGAAGATCGGTTGATAGAACAACACCAGTTCGGTGCGTGCGCGCAATGCGGCACGAAGCTCCTCTTCCAGTTGCAGTTCCAGGGAGGCGCGGGTTTTCAGGTTGGAACTGAAGAAGTTCAGGCTGTTGCGCCCGGTGTCTTTGGATTGGTACAGCGCTAGGTCGGCGGTCTTCAGCAGTTCTTCGCAGGTTTGGCCATCGTCGGGGAACAGGCTGATACCAATGCTGGTAGTCATCACCATGCGGCGGCCGGCCAGTTCGATGGGTTCTTTCATTTTCTGCATGATGCGCTGGGCCATGTGCCGCGCTTCGTCACGGTGATGGATATTGATCAGGATGCAGAACTCATCGCCGCCAAACCGTGCGACCACATCCTCACGGCTACGTATCGAGCCCTTGATATGCCCGGCCAGCACCGTGAGCAACTGGTCGCCAGCGTCATGGCCGAGGCTGTCATTGATGCGCTTGAAGTGGTCAATGTCGAGGAAAATCACCGCCATCATGCCTTGGCTTCGGGTTTTTTCTGCAACTTTCTCCGCGAAGATCTGATTGAAACCACGGCGGTTGAGCAAGTTGGTCAGCGCGTCAAAATGGGCCACTTGTTGCAGTGAGGCGCGGGCCTGGTCGAGTTCGCTGAGCAGCGCATTGACCCGGCGCAGGTCACGTTCCTTGTGCTGCAGTTTTTTGTCTGCCAGAGCTGCGCTGACACCGCTGCCGATCACCAAGAGGGTAATCACCGCCACCGACAGGCCCAGTTGAATCGGATTGTTGTCCACCGGCAACGACAAGTCCGCGCCGCTGGGTACCAACATTTGCATGGCCGCCATGCCGGTGAAGTGCATGCTCAGGATCCCCGCGCCAAGAACCAGGCTGGCGGCGTACTTGAGCAGTTGGTGAAACACCCCGGCACCGTTGCGCAGGTAACTGGACAGCAGCAACGCCGCCAGGCTGGCAACGATGGCAATCGCCACCGAGGCCATGAACAACTGCGATTCAAAGTACACCTGCGCCTGGGAGCGCATCGCCGCCATGCCCACGTAATGCATCAGCGCGATGCCCAGCCCTATCCATACCGCAGCCAGCATGTATTGGTGCAAACGCAGATGGGCATGACTGAGGGTTTTCATGGCGAACAGCGAGGCGATCAGGGCGATCAACAGCGAGGCAAACGTCGTGAGCAATTCGTAATGAATGGCGATTGGGGCCTGGAAGGCCAGCATACTGATGAAATGGGTCGACCAGATCCCGCCCGCCAGGCAGCCCGCTCCCAGCCAGCGCCAGTGGCGGCGGGCGGTGGGGTCTTCTACATGGCCGACGCGTTCGGCCATGTCCAGGGTGCCGAACCCCGCTGCGCAGGCAACCAGGTACGCCAGTAGCACCAGAAAGGGGTTATGACTGCAATTGAGCAATAAATGCCCGCTGTCTGGAAGGTCGGTGAAAAAATACTGGCCCAGCCATTCCATAGCGTATCCCGTCATAGAGCCACGTCACTGCCAGAGGCGATGACCTACCATGTCGAGTATAGAAGCCTCATGGGATTTGCCATGGGTAATGGCATTTTGATCTCAATTAATTTGTCATGCTGTGCATAGCGTTTGGTGCTAAGCGCTGATGGGTAGGTCCAGTTCAAACGGCGGAGCTTGCAAAGGGGCCAGACCGAAGGCAGCACGGGCAGCATCGCAATCAACGTTCTGCACACCCTGGCTCCAGGAAGCATCGAACTCGCGACACGGGCTCGAACGTTGTGCATAGATCGAGCAACTGGTGCTTTTGCCCACTTCGCCCTCAAGGCTGCAACAGCGCGCAGGTTTTTGATCGGTGCCGATCATTGCCACCCGGGTCGGGTTGATCTGCACCACCAGATCATCGGGCACCGTGCCCCCGGATGAGGCGCACTCACCCCAAAAGAAAGACACGCGAAAGTGTGAACAGCAGGCACCGCAATTCAGACACGGACTGGCTTCGGACATGGGCGTCATCAATAAGAAAGTAGGTTGGGGGTGTTACAGGAAGGCTCGCCATTCTATCCGTGCCATGGCCGTTGGGAAGGGGGGCGCGCACTTATATTTTTGTGGGACAAATCCCCGTGTTACCGGGTGAAATCATGCCCTATCAGCTTTACGAATCATTACAGACAACCCCGCCTCAGCTGACTATGTTGCAGGTACCGGGCAGGATGCATCGGGCATCGTAGCGCTCATAACAATAAAAGAGACGGACCCATGCAGAACTCGACCCAAGCGGCGAATGCCTGGCGCATTCTGTTCCTGCTGTTCCTGGCCAATCTGTTCAACTTCTTCGATCGCACCATCCCCGCGATCATCATCGAGCCGATCCGCATGGAATGGCACCTGAGCGACTTTCAGCTCGGTATCATCGGCACCGCCTTTACCATCGTCTACGCCCTTGCCGGGCTGCCGCTCGGGCGACTGGCCGACACCGGCTCGCGCAGCAAATTGATGGGCTGGGGCCTGTTTGCCTGGAGCGGGCTGACGGCGGTCAATGGCATGGTCGGGAGTTTCTGGACCTTCCTGCTGGTGCGCATGGGCATCGGCATCGGGGAAGCCAGCTATGCGCCGGCCGCCAATTCATTGATCGGCGACCTGTTCCCCGCCCACCGCCGCGCGCGGGCCATGGGGATTTTCATGCTTGGCCTGCCGTTGGGGCTGCTGCTGGCGTTTTTCACCATTGGCGCGATGGTCAAGGCGTTTGATAGCTGGCGTGCCCCATTCTTTATCGCCGCCGTGCCCGGAATGATCCTGGCGGTGTTCATGTTCTATATCAAAGAGCCTAAACGCGGCGCGGCGGAAACCGTGCAAGTGTCCCAGGAGCGTGTCGACCGCCCGATCCGCCGCGTACTGGCGGTGCCGACCTTCCTGTGGCTGGTGCTGGCCGGACTGTGCTTTAACTTTGCCACGTATGCGTGCAACTCGTTCCTGGTGCCGATGCTGCAACGCTATTTCCTCTTGCCGTTGCAGGACGCGGCCGTCGCCACCGGTGTGATCGTCGGCTTGACCGGTCTGGTGGGCTTGACCCTGGGTGGCTGGATTGCCGACAAGATCCATCAGCGGGTCGCCAACGGCCGTCTGCTGTTTGCCGCGTGCAGCTTGATCATCTCCACGGTGACTACCGCCTGGGCCTTGCATGCCGGGCGTATCGAGATAGGCGTGTTTGTCGCGCTGTTCAGTGTGGGCTGGCTGTTTGCCTACAATTTCTATACCTGCGTGTACACCGCGATCCAGGACGTGGTCGAACCGCGCCTGCGCGCTACGGCCATGGCGCTATTCTTTGCAGGCCTGTATTTGCTCGGCGGTGGCATGGGGCCGGTGGTGGTCGGGGCGCTGTCCGATCACTTTGCCCATTCGGCAATGTATGCGGCCGGGGCAGAGCAAATGACTGAGGCGTATAAAGCCGTGGGGTTGCATGACGCCATGTACCTGATTCCGGTGGCGCTGTTCTTGACCATGCTGTTTCTGTTTCAGGCCTCGCGCAGTTTTGTGCGTGATGCCAAGCGCATGAAGGATGGGTTGAGTGCGGTTGAGGTGCCGGCGGCTGCCGCTACAGCTTGAGACCGAGTACATATCCATTCCTGCGGTAACGGCTGCTATTGGTTCCGCTTTTACAGCGGGTCACTTTTGGAAAAGAGCCCCAAAAGTAACCAAAAAGGCTCTTGCCCCACCACTCGGCACCTCGCTTGGGCTCGGTGTGCCCGTAATCCGCCATGGATTTGGGGGGGGCGCCGCCACGTGCCATCCATGGCGCGGGGCGGCTAAACCGGCATCCCTGCCGGTTTACCCCCCAAATCCCTGTCGAATTCCGGCCAGCGTGGTTTAACGGGGCGCCTAAGATCAAGATCAAATGCAGATCAAGAGCGGCTCGCTTTGCATCGTGGTTACCGTAGGGGCTGCGAACTGAAGTTGTGTAGATACCCATGCCCCGATGAGGCCCTGAAGGCAAATAAAAAAGGCCCGCATTGCGCGGGCCTTCTACTCACAGCGAATGATCAGCCCGCCACCAACACGCGAATCGCTTCCAGTCGCAGCGCCGCCTTGTCGAGCATGGCCAGGCCTTGCTCGCGTTGATTGCGCAAGGCAACCAGCTCGCTGTCACGCACGGTGGGGTTGACCGCTTGCAACGCGGTCAGGCGCGCCAGCTCTTCGTCGGTGTCTGCGGCCAGGCGGCGCTTGGCTTCGGCCACACGCTCGGCGTGACGCGGGGCGATCTTCTCTTCACCGGCGTTGATGCGCGGTGTGAGCTGATCGCGCTGGGCCTGCACGAACTTGTTGGCACTGGCTCGCGGTACGCTTTCCAGTTGGTCATTCAAGGTCACGAACGACACGCGGCCCGACAGGTCGTTGCCATTGGCATCCAGCAGGCAGCGCAGGGCGGCCGGTGGCAGGTAACGGCCCAGTTGCAGCGAGCGCGGGGCAACCACTTCGCTGACATAGAGCAGTTCCAGCAGCACAGTGCCCGGCTTGAGCGCCTTGTTCTTGATCAGCGCCACGGCGGTGTTGCCCATGGAACCGGACAGCACCAGGTCCATGCCGCCTTGCACCATCGGGTGTTCCCAGGTGATGAACTGCATGTCTTCACGCGACAGCGCCTGGTTACGGTCGTAGGTGATGGTTACACCTTCGTCGTCGCCCAGGGGGAAGCTGGCGTCGAGCATTTTTTCGCTGGGTTTCAAGATCAGCGCGTTTTCCGAATGGTCTTCGCTGTCGATACCGAAGGCGTCGAACAGGGTTTCCATATAGATCGGCAGGGCGAACTGGTCGTCTTGCTCAAGGATGTCCTCGACCAGCGCATCGCCTTCACCGGCGCCGCCGGAGTTGAGTTCCAGCAGGCGGTCACGACCGGTGTGCAGCTCTTGTTCCAGGCGCTCGCGCTCGGCACGGGCTTCGTCGATCAAGGCTTGCCACTCGCCGTCGTCGGCGGCTTCGAGCAATGGCAGCAGGCGCGGGCCGAACTGATGCTGCAAGGCGTTGCCGGTCGGGCAGGTGTTGAGGAAGGCGTTGAGCGCTTCGTGGTACCACTGGAACAGGCGCTGTTGCGGGCTGGTTTCCAGGTACGGTACGTGCAGTTCGATCACGTGTTTCTGGCCGATCCGGTCCAGACGGCCGATACGCTGTTCCAGCAGGTCGGGGTGGGACGGCAGGTCGAACAGCACCAGGTGGTGGGAGAATTGGAAGTTGCGGCCTTCACTGCCGATTTCCGAACAGATCAGCACTTGGGCGCCGAACTCTTCATCGGCAAAGTAGGCGGCGGCGCGGTCACGCTCGAGGATGTTCATGCCCTCGTGGAACACCGTGGCCGGGATGCCGGAGCGCACGCGCAAGGCGTCTTCCAGGTCCATGGCGGTTTCGGCGTGGGCGCAGATCACCAGGACCTTGGTGCGCTTGAGCATTTTCAGTTGGTCGATCAGCCACTCGACCCGTGGGTCGAAGCGCCACCAGCGGTTTTCTTCCTCGATATCCGGCTGCGCCTGGAAACTGACTTCCGGGTACAGCTCGGCGTGTTCGCCCAACGGCAGTTCGAGGTACTCATCCGGGTTCGGCAGCGGGTAGGCGTGCAGCTTGCGCTCGGGGAAGCCTTGCACGGCAGCGCGGGTGTTGCGGAACAGCACGCGACCGGTGCCGTGGCGGTCGAGCAGTTCACGCACCAGGCGCGCACTGGCTTCGCTGTCGCCATCGTTGACGGCGCTGAGCAGGGCTTCGCCTTCGTTACCGAGGAAACCCTGGATGGTCTTGTGCGCGGCCGGAGACAGGCGGCCCTTGTCGAGCAGCTCCTGCACGGCTTCGGCCACCGGGCGATAGTTTTCGCTCTCGGCGCGGAAGGCTTGCAGGTCGTGGAAACGGTTCGGGTCCAGCAGGCGCAGGCGCGCAAAGTGGCTGTCCTGGCCCAGTTGTTCCGGGGTGGCGGTGAGCAGCAGCACGCCTGGGATCACTTCAGCCAGTTGTTCGACCAGCGAGTATTCGGCGCTGGCCTTGTCTTCATGCCACACCAGGTGGTGCGCTTCGTCGACCACCAGCAAATCCCAGCCAGCGGCGAACAACGCGTCCTGGGCTTTCTCGTCGTCCACCAGCCATTCCAGCGCAACGAGTGCAAGCTGGGTGTCTTCGAACGGGTTGGTGGCATCGCTTTCGATAAAGCGTTCTTCGTCGAACAGCGCGACCTGCAGGTTGAAGCGGCGGCGCATTTCCACCAGCCACTGGTGCTGCAGGTTTTCCGGGACCAGGATCAGCACACGGCTGGCGCGGCCCGAGAGCAGTTGGCGATGGATCACAAGGCCCGCTTCGATGGTCTTGCCCAGGCCCACTTCGTCAGCCAGCAAGACCCGCGGCGCGATACGGTCAGCGACTTCACGGGCGATGTGCAGTTGGTGCGCAATAGGTTGTGCACGCACGCCACCCAGGCCCCACAACGAGGACTGCAACTGGCGGCTGGTGTGTTCCAGCGTGTGGTAGCGCAGCGAGAACCACGCCAGCGGGTCGATCTGCCCGGCGAACAGACGGTCGCTGGCCAGGCGGAACTGGATGAAGTTGGACAGTTGGGTTTCCGGCAGGGTGACCTGCTCGTTCTGCCCATTGAGGCCGTGGTAGACCAGCAGGCCGTCGACGTCGTCGACTTGCTGTACGGTCATTTTCCAGCCTTCGAAATGGGTGATGGTGTCACCCGGCGAAAACCTCACGCGAGTGAGGGGCGCATTCCGTAGCGCATACTGGCGGGTGTCGCCAGTGGCCGGATAGAGCACGGTCAACAAGCGCCCGTCCTGTGCCAGAACGGTGCCTAACCCCAGCTCTGCTTCGCTGTCACTAATCCAGCGTTGCCCCGGTTGATACTGCTGCGCCATGCTGCCTGACTCCCGCCGTGAAAAAGCCGACTATCTTAACGGAACAAGCCCTTGCGCCCAAGGACTCTGACAAAAACTACTCCGTTTGGCCGGCGGGCAGAGTGCTGAATCGACGGGTGGCGGGCACTTGCGAGTGTCGACTGAGTCACAGCTTGGCGAGCCTGTGCTCAAGTCGCCCTGCAACCCGCCGACAGCCTGTTGATCAGGAGAATAACTATCATGCTGCCACCCATGCTGCCCGTCAGTGTTGTGCCGGTCACGTCGCAACTCGATCCGGCACGCCAGAAGCCGGATATTCCGCCGGTGGTGCCCGTTCAACCGGGCTCCAGCGAGAGCACGATCGACCTGAAAAAAGGCGATGCCGAGCAATCGACCTTTCTGTTGCGCGAAGAGCAGCGTCGTCAGCAGGAGCAGCACAAGCGTCGGCGAGAAGCCGACGATGACGTCGAGCAGCATTTGCCTATCCCCGGTGACTTGCTCAATGCCGACAACACGGTGCCCGTGGCGCCGCTGATCGAAGATGCGCCGCGCCAGGGCTTGTGGGTGGACATCGAGGTTTAAGCGCTCAATTCATGCAGGGCCTTGATCAACAGTTCGATATCGTCATTGGTGTTGAGTGGGCTGACGGAGAGGCGCGCAATACTGCGCAACCCACGTGCTTGCATATCCAGCGGCGTATAGGCCACGCCGTTGGCACCGATGTTGATGCGCTTTAACCCCAAGCGCCGCTTGAGTTCAAAGCTATCCCAGCCGGCCAGGTTGAAAGCGATCAAGCCCGAATGTTTACTGCCCAGGTCATGCAGGCTAATCCCAGGTATCTGATGCAGCGCTTCGCGGATTCGGGCGCTGGTCTGCGAGATCCTTTCCCACACCCGCTCGATCCCCAGTCGATTGATCTCTTGCAATGCATTGCCCAAGCCCGCCAGCAGGGCGACGGACACTTCGCTGGTTTCGAAGCGCCGGGCGTCGTTGCGCAGGTCAAAGCCGTCGGTGGTCCAGGGCGCCGAAAACACGTCGCGTTGGGCCGGGTTCAGGTGCCCAAGAAAATCCGGCCTGACATACAGCAGTGCAGTACCGCGCGGGCCGCGCAGGTGTTTGCGGCCGGCGGATTTGAGCACGTCACACTGCAACGCTTGCACATCCACCGGTAATTGGCCGACGGCTTGGCCTGCGTCGATAAAGTAGGGGATGGCGTGACGACGAGCCACTTCGCCGATGGCCTGGGCCGGGTTGATCAGGCCGCCGTTGGCCGGCAGCCAGGCAAGGTCGATCAGCTTCACGTGGGCGTCGAGCATCGCTTCCAGTGCTACCGGGCAAACCGCGCCGGTGGCATCACAGGGGATAACTTCCACGCGCGCGCCCGCTTGCACGGCCAACTCCATGCTCGCCAGGTTGCCGCCCCATTCATGGCGCCCCACCAGGATGCGGTCGCCCGGCCGCCAAGGCCCCAGGGCCTGGAACGCCATGCTCCAGGCCGTTGAGCCACTGCTGGCGAAGGCAATCGAGGAGGGCGGTGCATTGAGCAGTTGCCCGGCGGCGCGGCGGGCGTTTTCCACCAGCACGGTGCCCTGTTCGCCGGCTTCCATCGGGCCGTTGCGGGCTTCGTGTTGCAACTGTTCGATGATGGCGTCCAGCGTCGCCTGGCTGGGCAAGGACGCCCCGGCATGGTTGAAGTGCACAAGGCCCGACTGGCAACCGGGCGTGGCCTCCCGCAGTTGTTGGACGTCCAGCGGGCTCATGGCTGCAGCTCGAAAATGGCATCCACCTCCACGGCGACGCCAGCCGGCAAGCTGCTGACGCCTACGGCGGTGCGTACGTGCCGGCCTTTGTCGCCGAGGGCGTTGACCAGCAGGTTCGAGGCGCCATTGGCGACCACGCTCTGGCGCTGGAAATCAGCGCTGCTGGCGATGAAGACGCCCAGACGCAGGGTGCGCACCACGCGCGACAGGTCATCGCCCAGCGCATCGCTCAATTGCCCCAGCAGGCCCAGCGCCGCCAGTTCTGCCGCCTGGGCGCCTTCTTCATCGCTGAGGGAATCGCCCAGCCGGCCTATATAGGTAGGTTTGCCATCGAGTATGGGAATTTGCCCGGAAATGAACAGCTGGTGTTGGCTGACGAGATGGTTGATGTAATTGGCAGCTGGTTGATTGGGTGTGGGCAGTGTCAGGCCGAGTGTGTGTACGCGTTGGCGAATGGAATCGGTCATGCTGAAAACCTCTGGGTTCAGGAGGTTTGAGCATGTTGGCTGTTGCGATGGACGACAAACGGATAGATCTCAATCGACGTATCGAAAAAACTCACCCATCCGCACACACGTGCTTCAACCACTGGCTGAAGCATTCGGCTGCTTCGCCGAGTGGGCCCTGGGGAGCGATCAGCCAATAGCCGATTTCGCTGTGATAGGGCGGCCAGTCAAAGGCTTCCACCAGGCTGCCGTCCTGGAGCCTGCGTTCGATCAGGCGATGGCGGCCCATGGCGATACCTTGGCCGGCCACGGTAGCCTCGACCACGATGTTGTAGTCATGCAGCATCACCCTGGGGTGGTGATCGAGGTTGACCTGGTAATGGGCGGCCCAATCCGTCCACTCGAAAGGACGGTGCGAGGTCGCCATCAGTAGGGGGCCTTTGGTTACCTGGCTGGCCTTGAACGCAGGGCTGCACACGGGTGACAAGGTTTCGGCCATCAGGCGCGTGGCCTGCACGTCGGGCCAATCGCCCTTGCCGTAACGGATGGCCAGGTCAACTTCGGCCGTGGCGACATTGGCCAGTTGAATCGCGGGCAGCAACTCCACCTGGATATGCGGGTAGCTCTGCATAAACTCGGCCAGACGCGGTGCCAGCCATAGCGTGGCGAAAGACGCCAATACGCCGATGCGCAACACGCTGGTGCTGGGTACACCCCGTTGGCTGCGTGTCGCAGTAGCGATGGCGTCCAGGGCCGGGCGGATTTGATCGTAGTAATGTTGCCCGTCCAACGTCAGGTCAATCGCCCGCGTACGCCGGATAAACAGCGGTTTGCCCAAATGCTGTTCGAGCTTATGCACCTGATGGCTCAGCGCACTTTGGGTCACCGACAACTCGTTCGCTGCCTTGATAAAACTCAAGTGCCGTGCCACGGCTTCGAAGGCGCGCAGGGCCAGCAGCGGTGGAAGGTCGTTGTGCAAGGCCACTTGGGTGCAGCTCCTGGATCGGTTGGAAAGTGCCGATTTTGGTCGATGACCTGCCTTTTGTCGCTCGCTGATTTGCCGTCGGGCAGGGCAGGCCGCATTATTGGGGCATTCCCGCCACGACGTAAGCCAAGCCATGAGTGATGACGACAAGCTGATCGACCTGAATGCTGAACGCGCCAAGCGCGTGCACGACCTCAATGACAAACGCTTGAATGAAGTGCGCCAAGCCTTTGAACAAGCCATGCCCTTGGGCAAACCCAAGAAGAAGTCGAAGAACAAACCGAAAAAGCGTTGAAAGGGTCTGCATCCATTGATGCAGATCAGTTATTACCCCTCTTTACGCCCCGTTGCGGGCGACATTGATCCTGGTCAATTTCCCACTGCGCCTTCTCCATTAACTTAACCCTATCGCAACAGGGCAAGTGCAGGAGGCCGGTCATGTTTATCGATAATGTGGTTTTTGCCGGAGTGCTGACTGTAAGCCTCATGGTGCTGTTTTTTGTAGGGTTTGGATTTTTTATCTGGAAAGACGCTAACAAGCGTAAAAAACCGTAGGTCTTTTCAGATTACATGGGCACGCAAGGCATTTTGGGCGACTTCGGTCGCCCTTTTTTTTGCTCGGTTTTTCTCTAAAAGTGAATATAAAAAAAGGTGCGACCCTCGCGGATCGCACCTTTTTTATTGCCAGTGGCTATCAGTCAGTTGCCCAATGCCTTGGATGCCAACCAGAACAACCCGGCCGACAGGCCCACGGTGGCTGGCAGGGTCAATACCCAAGCCATCAGGATGGTCTTGACGGTGCCGCCTTGCAGGCCGCTTTTGTTAGCAACCATGGTGCCCGCGACGCCCGAAGACAGCACGTGGGTGGTGGACACCGGCAGGGCGAAAATATTGGCGAAGCCGATCATGGTGGCAGTGGTGATCTGGGCCGACATGCCTTGGGCATAGGTCATGCCCTGCTTGCCGATCTTCTCGCCAATGGTCAGTACCACGCGCTTCCAACCCACCATGGTGCCCAGGCCCAGGGCCAGCGCAACCGCGAGGATCACCCAGAACGGGGCGTACTCGGTGGTGGCGGTCAGGTCTTTGCGCAGCTTGTCGAGGTCGGATTTCTCACGGGAATCCAGCCCAGGCAGTTTGCCGACTTTCTTCGCGGTGTCGTCCAGGCAGAGCAGGTAGCGACGCACTTCGATGCGATGATCTGCGGTCAGCGAGTGGTAGTCCGAGACGCCCTTGAGGGTGCCCAGCAGCGCATTGATCGTCGGCTCGGTCTGCTGCGGGTTGCAGCGGAATTTGCCCGGCAGATCATCCTTCACGCTTTTGCCCAGGGCCAGGAACTCGCCGAGGGTCTCGTGGTTGCGCTGGTAGAACTGGTTCAGGTGCAGGGTAGCGTCACGGGTACGCTCGATCTGGTAGGTGGTGCTGCCCAGGTCCAATACGAACTGCGCCGGCACGATACCGATCAGCACCAGCATGATCAGGCCGATGCCTTTCTGGCCATCGTTGGAGCCGTGCACGAAGCTCACGGCCATGGCCGAGATCACCAAGACCAGGCGGTTCCAGAACGGCGGGTGCTTCTTGTCGTCGAGCTTGCGGCGCTGGTCCGGGGTCTTGTGCATCTTCGACAGCGGGCGCCACCACTTCAGGCCGATCAGCACCAGGGCTGCGACCAGGAAGCCGGCCATCGGAGAGAACACCAGGGACGCACCGATATCCACGGCCTTTTGCCAGTTCACACCGTCAGCCAGGGGGATGTCGTTGATCAGGGCGTTAGCCAGGCCGACACCGAGGATCGAGCCGATCAGGGTGTGGGAGCTGGAGGCGGGAATACCGAAGTACCAGGTGCCCAGGTTCCAGGTGATCGCCGCCGCCAATAACGAGAAGACCATCGCCAGGCCATGGCCGGTGTTCACATTGATCAGCAACTCCACCGGCAGCAAATGCACGATGGCGTAGGCGACACCGACACCACCGAGCAACACGCCGAGGAAATTGAAGACCCCGGAGAAGAACACCGCCAGGTGTGGCGGCATGGCTTTGGTATAGATGACTGTGGCCACCGCGTTAGCGGTGTCATGAAAGCCATTGATGAACTCGAAGGCGAGGACAAAGGCCAGGGCGAGCAGCAGGCTCACTAGAACCCAAGCATCCAGTCCGCTGAATAAATCGATCATGAAGGTTTTCTGACCCGGTCGTAAGGGGGCGCGATTATGCCAGAAAACATCGGTAATCGATGCATTGACTGCTCATCGGTAACAATCTTCGTCGCACAAGCCCGGGCAAAACGGACGCATCCCAGGGTTTTCGGGGCTTTGGCAAGTCTTTGATTTATAAAGCGCAGGCCGCAAAAGGCCGGCATTTGTCATGAAAACGTCATGCCTGAAACATTTGTATGAAATTTCGTGCGCGGCTGTAGGTGACTGACCAACGGGCGCTGACGCGAGGGGCTCCCTGCCGGTGGTGGACCGGCAGAGACAGCAGGGCCCAGCCTACTCGCACCGAAGCGCTTATGGCTCTTCGGTTTTGAGTTCCTGTTCGATCTTTTGGATTTCCTGGGCAAATGCCTGATCCAGCAGGCTGGCGCGTTTGCGCCATGGCTTGCGTTCCGGCTCAGGTTGCGCGGCGTAGGTGGTGACTTCCCCGCCGTAGACGTCCTTGTAACGTTGCTCCTGGCGCTCAAGTTCGGCGCGCAGTTCATCTTTCGTCACAGTATTACCTAATTGTGTGAAGTTTATTGATTGCGCAGTGTCGCGCTTCAACAGTCGTCCTCGGGCGATTCCAAATAAAACAGTAGAAAACCGTTCAAGTTGAAAAGCAGGCCTGAGGGCAGTTCTTTTAAGCGGCTACTTGCGGCCGGCGCGGCTTACGTCCTCCAGCGCCTGGCGAGCTCCCATCCCGATAGTGATACCGGGCCGACCTCTGCACAGGTTGCATTATAGCGGCGCATTTGAATAACACTATCATCATAAAGTTAAAAAGCGTCAACGGTGCAGGGGAGGGTGTTATGGGTGGGCATCACTATTTGTGAACAGCGTCATCATATTGTCGCCACCTGTTCTAAATAAAAGCGTAAATCTGCGCACTTCCCAGGTCATCAGGCAAATCTGAAACTTGGCGGCGGCGGCGGCTGCCCTAGCCTGACAAATTGCGATAATCGCATGATCGTCCGATAATCGCCCAATGTTGCTGGCGCTGGCTTGTGCATCGCGATCGGCACGGCTTGTAATAGCGGCCAACCCTCCCGTGGTAAGAACAAGAGACAGGACCCTGGAAATGAACGATCAATTGCGCAACTCCTTCGCATCAGTGGCGCCGCCGATCGTGGCTTCACCGGCCAAGCGCATCCAGGCGTTCACCGGTGATCCGGACTTCATGACGTCCCTGGCCCGTGGCCTGGCCGTGGTGCAAGCGTTCCAGGAGCGCAAGCGTCACCTGACCATCGCCCAGATCAGCCACCGCACGGAAATCCCCCGCGCCGCTGTGCGCCGTTGCCTGCATACCTTGATCAAACTCGGCTACGCCACCACGGACGGGCGTACCTACTCCCTATTGCCTAAAGTGCTGACGCTCGGTCATGCCTATTTGTCGTCCACACCGTTGGCCGTCTCGGCCCAACCTTATCTGGACCGCATGAGCGAGCAGCTCCATGAAGCCTGCAACATGGCCACCCTTGAAGGCGACGATATTCTCTACATCGCACGTTCGGCCACGACTCAGCGCCTGATTTCCGTGGACCTTTCCGTCGGCGGTCGGCTGCCGGCCTATTGCACGTCCATGGGGCGCATCCTCCTGGCGGCCCTGGATGATGCCTCGCTGCAGGATTACCTCGACCACGCAGACCTGCAAACCAAGACCAGCCGCACGCTCACGACTCCCCAAGCCTTGTTCGAATGCTTGCAACAGGTACGTCAGCAAGGCTGGTGCATCGTCGATCAGGAATTGGAGCAGGGCCTGCGTTCCATCGCGGTGCCGGTGTATGACGCATCCGGCCAGGTGTTGGCCGCACTGAACGTCAGCACCCATGCCGGGCGCGTCAGCCGCAGCGAGCTGGAACAGCGTTTTCTGCCGAGTATGCTCACCGCCAGCCGTGAGTTGAGCGCGCAACTGTTTGCCTAAGCTGTTCGGTGACCGCACAGATCCCGGTCGGCTCGATTGACGGTGTTTCCCCTGGCTTATTAATGTGCGGCAGCGCTTCAAAGCGCCGCCTAACAATAATGATGACCTGAGGTCATCGGCCCGCCATCGGTGTGGAATAAAAATAATGAATCAGCCTTCTGTCGGTACCCCCCTGGACGTGCAGTCCTTTATCAACACCCAGCCATTGTCACGCTACCAGTGGCGCGTGGTGATCCTGTGTTTCCTGATTGTCTTTCTTGACGGCCTCGATACGGCGGCGATGGGTTTTATTGCGCCGGCCCTGTCCCAGGACTGGGGCATCGACCGCGCCAGCCTTGGCCCGGTGATGAGCGCCGCGTTGATCGGCATGGTGTTCGGCGCACTCGGGTCCGGCCCGCTGGCCGACCGCTTTGGCCGCAAAGTCGTGTTGGTCGGCGCGGTACTGGTATTTGGCGCGTTCAGCCTGGCCTCGGCCTACAGCACCAATGTCGACCAGTTGCTGGTGCTGCGCTTTCTGACCGGGCTGGGTCTGGGCGCGGGTATGCCCAATGCCACGACCTTGCTCTCCGAATACACCCCCGAGCGTCATAAGTCGTTGTTGGTCACCAGCATGTTTTGCGGTTTCAACCTGGGCATGGCCGGTGGTGGGTTTATCTCGGCCAAGTTGATCCCGGCGTTTGGCTGGCACAGCTTGCTGCTCATCGGCGGCATCCTGCCATTGATCCTCGCGGGGGTGCTGTTGGTGTGGCTGCCGGAGTCGGCGCGTTACCTGGTAGTGCGTAATCGCGGTACCGACAAGGTACGCAAGGCCCTGGCACCCATTGAGCCCAATATCGTGGCCCAGGCCGGCAGCTTCAGCGTGCCGGAGCAAGCAACCGTCAAGGCTCGCAACGTGTTCGCGGTGATTTTCTCGGGCACCTACAGCGCCGGCACCTTGCTGCTGTGGCTCACTTACTTCATGGGCCTGGTGATTGTTTACCTGCTGACCAGTTGGCTGCCTACCTTGATGCGCGACAGTGGCGCCAGCATGGAGCAGGCGGCATTTATCGGCGCGTTGTTCCAGTTAGGCGGGGTGTTGAGCGCAGTGGGCGTGGGCTGGGCAATGGATCGGTTCAACCCGCACAAAGTGATCGGGACTTTCTACCTGCTGGCCGGGGTGTTTGCCTACGCGGTAGGGCAAAGCCTTGGCAATATCACTTTATTGGCAACGTTAGTGCTGATCGCCGGGATGTGCGTCAACGGTGCGCAGTCAGCGATGCCGTCCCTGGCCGCACGTTTTTACCCTACCCAGGGGCGTGCCACCGGTGTGTCGTGGATGCTTGGCATTGGCCGCTTCGGCGCGATCCTGGGTGCGTGGATGGGGGCCACCTTGCTGGGCCTGGGCTGGAATTTCGAGCAGGTGCTCACGGCACTGGTGATTCCGGCGGCACTCGCCACTGCAGCCGTGTTGATCAAAGGCATGGTCAGCCACGCCGACGCCACTTAAGCCTTGATGGGACTCAAATGTGGGAGGGGGCTTGCTCCCGATTGCGGGGTGTCAGTCAAAAAATTTGTTGGCTGATCCACCGCTATCGGGAGCAAGCCCCCTCCCACATTTGAATTGCGTTCGCTTAGACGATTAGCTAGACAACAATCTGTTCGATAATCGAACGCTGAGTCGATTATCGGATTGTTCGGCCCATTTCCCCGGCTTAATCTTCAAGCACTTCGGCGCCACCTCAGCGCCTTTTTCGATCAACACCGGGAGCCCAACCCCATGGCTGAAATCCTCACCCTGCGTGATGCGGTCAAGCGCTTTGTGAACGACGGCGATACCGTCGCTCTCGAAGGTTTTACCCACCTGATCCCAACGGCCGCAGGTCATGAAATCATTCGTCAGGGTAAGAAAGACCTGACGCTGGTGCGTATGACGCCCGACCTGATCTACGACCAATTGATCGGTGCCGGCTGCGCGCGCAAGTTGATTTTTTCCTGGGGCGGCAACCCGGGTGTGGGCTCCCTGCATCGGTTGCGCGACGCGGTGGAGAAGCAATGGCCGCAACCGCTGGAGATCGAAGAACACAGCCACGCCGACTTGGCCAATGCCTACGTCGCCGGTGCCTCGGGCCTGCCGTTCGCGGTGCTGCGTGCCTACGCTGGTTCCGACTTGCCCAAGGTCAACCCGCTGATCAAGACCGTCACGTGCCCATTCACCGGCGAAGTGCTGGCGGCGGTGCCGTCGGTACGTCCGGATGTCACCGTAATTCACGCGCAGAAAGCCGATCGCAAGGGCAACGTGTTGCTCTGGGGCATTCTCGGGGTACAGAAGGAAGCGGCCCTTGCGGCTCAGCGTTGCATTGTCACCGTGGAAGAAATCGTCGATGACCTCAATGCGCCGATGAACAGTTGCGTGTTGCCGACCTGGGCACTGACCGCGGTGTGCCATGTGCCGGGTGGTGCACATCCCTCCTACGCTCACGGCTACAACGAGCGGGATAACCGCTTCTACCAGGCGTGGGATCCGATTGCTCGCGACCGTGGGACCTTTACCGCCTGGATTGATGAATTCATCCACGGCACTGCTGATTTCAGCGAGTTCCAGGCCAAGCTGGCCACCGCGCAGGAGGCCAAGTAATGACCTACTCCACCAATGAAATGATGACCGTCGCCGCTGCACGCCGCTTGAAGAACGGTTCAGTGTGCTTCGTCGGTATCGGCCTGCCGTCCAAGGCCGCCAACCTGGCGCGGCTGACGTCCTCACCCGATGTAGTGCTGATCTACGAGTCCGGCCCGATTGGCGCCAAGCCCAGCGTGTTGCCGCTGTCAATCGGCGATGGCGAGTTGGCCGAGACCGCCGACACTGTGGTGCCCACCGGTGAGATCTTTCGCTATTGGCTGCAGGGCGGGCGCATTGACGTGGGCTTTCTCGGTGCGGCCCAGGTCGACCGTTTCGGCAATATCAACACCACCGTGGTCGGTGATTATCACCAGCCCAAAGTGCGTTTGCCGGGTGCCGGTGGGGCGCCGGAGATCGCCGGTTCCGCCAAGAGCGTGCTGATCATCCTTAAACAGTCGTCCCGTTCGTTTGTCGACAAACTGGACTTCATCACCTCCGTCGGTCACGGCGAAGGTGGCGACTCGCGCAAGCGTCTTGGCCTGCCCGGTGCCGGCCCCGTCGGCATCATTACCGACCTGTGCATCATGGAACCGGAGGAGGGCAGCCATGAGTTCGTGGTCACCGCGCTGCACCCCGGCGTGACCCGCGAGCAAGTGGTCGCTGCCACCGGCTGGGCGATTCGCTTTGCCGACCAGGTCAGCACCACGGCAGAACCGACCGAGACAGAACTGACCGCGCTGCGCGAGCTTGAAGCCCGCACCGCCGCCGCCCATGGCCAAGCACCGGGAGAAGCCTGATGCGCGAGGTATTTATCTGTGATGCCATTCGCACACCTATCGGTCGTTTCGGCGGTGGGCTGTCCACGGTGCGTGCCGATGACCTGGCGGCGCTGCCGATCAAGGCCCTGATCGAGCGTAACCCGTCGGTGGACTGGGACGCGGTGGACGAAGTCTTTTTGGGCTGTGCCAACCAGGCCGGCGAAGACAATCGTAACGTGGCGCGCATGGCACTGTTGCTGGCGGGGCTGCCGGACAGCATTCCGGGCGTGACCCTCAACCGTCTGTGCGCCTCGGGCATGGATGCCATCGGCACGGCCTTTCGCGCTATTGCCAGTGGCGAAATGGAGCTGGCGATTGCTGGCGGCGTCGAGTCGATGTCCCGTGCGCCGTTCGTGATGGGCAAGGCCGATGCGGCGTTTTCGCGCAGTATGAAGCTGGAAGACACCACCATCGGCTGGCGTTTCATCAATCCGTTGATGAAGGCCCAGTACGGCGTGGATGCCATGCCGCAGACCGCCGATAACGTCGCCGACGACTACCTGGTTTCCCGCGCCGACCAGGATGCTTTCGCCTTGCGCAGCCAGCAGCGGACCGCCGCTGCGCAAGCCGCCGGTTTCTTCGCCGAGGAAATAGTGCCGGTACGGGTTGCCCATAAAAAAGGCGAAACCCTGGTGGAACACGACGAACACCCGCGTGACACCAGCCTGCAAGCCCTGGCCAAACTCAAGCCGGTCAACGGCCCGGACAAGACCGTCACCGCCGGCAATGCCTCGGGGGTCAATGACGGTGCCGCCGCGCTGATTCTGGCATCCGCCGACGCCGTCAAGAAACACGGCCTCACCGCGCGCGCCCGGGTGCTGGGCATGGCCAGTGCCGGTGTCGCACCGCGCGTAATGGGTATCGGCCCGGTGCCGGCGGTGCGCAAGCTGGTGGAACGCCTGGGGTTGGCGGTCACCGACTTCGACGTGATCGAGCTTAACGAAGCCTTCGCCAGCCAGGGTCTGGCGGTGCTGCGCGAGCTGGGTATTGCCGACGATGCACCTCAGGTCAACCCGAACGGCGGTGCCATTGCGCTGGGTCATCCCCTGGGCATGAGCGGTGCGCGGCTGGTGTTGACGGCCCTGCACCAGTTGGAAAAAACCGGCGGCAGCAAAGGCCTGGCGACCATGTGCGTGGGCGTCGGCCAAGGCCTGGCCCTGGCGATTGAACGCGTCTAATAAAAGAGGATTGCTCCATGAGTGACAAGCCTGGTTACCGGCGCCCGCAAGCGGGCACTCAACCTGATTACCTGCACCCGGCGTATCAGTCGACGAACCTGCGTTCGCCGTCCCAGCCGTTGGTGTTCCTGCCCCATTCCTTGTCGGAAATCACCGGCCCGACGATCGGCGCCGAGCGCATCAATGACAAGGACAACGACCTGACCGCCCAGCATGAAGGCGAGCCCCAAGGCGAGCGCATCATCATTCATGGCCGTGTGCTGGACGAGAATGGCCTGCCGGTGCCGGGCATTCTCGTGGAGATCTGGCAGGCCAACGCCGCCGGGCGCTACAACCACAAGCGTGACCTGCACGACGCGCCGCTGGACCCGAACTTCACCGGCACCGGGCGCACCGTTACCGACGCCGATGGCTGGTACCAGTTCCAAACCATCAAGCCCGGCGCCTACCCGTGGGGCAACCATCACAATGCATGGCGCCCGGCGCATATCCATTTTTCGCTGTTCGGCCCCAGTGTGCTGACGCGCTTGGTGACGCAGATGTATTTCCCTGGCGACCCATTGCTCGAATACGACCCGATCTACAACTGCGTGCCGGATACGCGGGCCAAGGAACGCCTGATCGCGCGCTTCGACCTGGAAAAGACCGTCCCTTCCTACGCCCTCGGTTACCGCTGGGACATCGTCCTGCGCGGCCGCGACGCCACGCCGATGGAGAAATGAGATGACACTCAACGCGACCACGTCCCACACCGTCGGGCCGTATTACCACATTGGCCTGACCTGGCTGAACCGCGAAGACATGACCGTAGCCGCCACACTCGGCGAGCGCGTGGCGATCAGCGGCCAGGTAGTGGACGGCAACGGTGATGTCGTCAACGACGCCATGCTGGAAGTCTGGCAGGCCAATGCTGCCGGTAAATATGACCACCCTGAGGATGAACAGGACAAGGCGGTCGATCCGCACTTTGAAGGTTTTGGCCGGGTGCCGGTGGATGCTGAAGGGCGGTTCCGCTTTACCACCATCAAGCCGGGTGCCGTTCCTGGCTTGAAGGGCACCACCCAGGCGCCGCACCTGGTGGTGCTGGTGTTTGCCCGCGGGCTGGTGAAGCACTTGCTGACGCGGATTTATTTTGACGGTGAGGCACTCAATGGCGATGACCCGCTGCTGGCGTGTGTGCCAGCCGAGCGTCGCGGTACGTTGATTGCCAAGCCGGATACGCAGGGCGTGCATCAGTGGAATGTGATTTTGCAGGGGACAGATAAGGAAACGGTGTTTTTCGATTACTGAGTTGGCTGTAGGGCCTCATCGGGAGCAAGCCCCCTCCCACATTTGGACTTGTGAATACATACCAATGTGGGAGGGGGCTTGCTCCCGATGAGGCCCTCACAGTCACTACATACCCAAAAGTCTGCTTGCGGAACATGGTTGTTGCAAAGTATGTCTAGGCTATAACCGTTCCCACTGAGTAAAAAACCATGACAACAACAACGAGTCACTACACCGGAGAAGAACGCCGCAAACGGATTTTTGCGATTGTCGGGGCTTCCTCCGGCAACCTGGTCGAATGGTTCGACTTCTACGTCTACGCCTTCTGCGCAATCTATTTTGCCCCGGTGTTTTTCCCCTCGGACGACCCCACGGTGCAACTGCTCAACACCGCCGGTGTATTCGCCGCCGGGTTCCTGATGCGGCCGATCGGCGGCTGGCTGTTTGGCCGGGTGGCCGACAAGCACGGGCGCAAGAACTCGATGATGATCTCGGTGCTGATGATGTGCGCCGGTTCCCTGGTCATCGCCTTCCTGCCCACCTACAACGACATCGGTGCCTGGGCCCCGGCGCTGCTGCTGGTGGCGCGGCTGTTCCAGGGCTTGTCGGTGGGTGGCGAATACGGCACCACGGCGACCTACATGAGTGAAGTTGCGCTCAAGGGCCAGCGCGGTTTCTTCGCTTCGTTCCAGTACGTGACCCTGATCGGCGGCCAGTTGCTGGCGGTGCTGGTGGTGGTGATCCTGCAACAGATCCTCACCGAAGAAGAACTGCGTGCCTGGGGCTGGCGCATTCCGTTTGTAATCGGCGCCATCGCCGCGGTGATCTCCCTGCTGCTGCGTCGCACCCTGAAAGAAACAACCAGCAAGGAAATGCGTCAGGACAAGGACGCCGGCAGCATCGTCGCGCTGTTCCGTGACCACGGCAAAGCCTTCATCACTGTGCTGGGCTACACCGCTGGCGGCTCGCTGATTTTCTACACGTTCACCACTTACATGCAGAAGTACCTGGTGAACACTGTCGGTATGCACGCCAAGACGTCCAGCTACATCATGACCGGCGCGCTGTTTCTGTACATGTGCATGCAGCCGCTGTTCGGCATGTTGGCCGACAAGATCGGGCGACGTAATTCCATGCTCTGGTTCGCCGGCCTTGGCACCTTGTTCACTGTGCCGATCCTGTTGACCTTGAAAACCGTGACCAGCCCGTTCCTGGCGTTTGTACTGATCACCCTGGCCTTGGCGATTGTCAGCTTCTACACCTCCATCAGCGGCCTGGTCAAAGCCGAGATGTTCCCGCCCCAGGTGCGTGCCTTGGGTGTGGGCCTGGCATATGCCGTGGCTAACGCGGTGTTTGGCGGTTCGGCGGAAGTGGTCGCACTGAGCCTGAAATCCATCGGCATGGAAAACACCTTCTATTGGTACGTCACTGCGATGATGGCGGTGGCCTTCCTGTTCAGCTTGCGCCTGCCTAAACAGGCGGCGTACCTGCATCACGATTTGTAAGGGATGAGTTATGACGCTGCGCACGAGCAATCAACTGTTCGACGCTTACTTCACCGCCGCCAGCATGGCCGAAGTGTTCTGTGACCAGGGACGCTTGCAGGGCATGCTGGATTTCGAGGCGGCGCTGGCCCGGGCCCAGGCTCGGGTCGGGTTGATTCCCCAGGCTGCCGTCGCGCCGATTGCCCAGGCGTGCCTGGCTTCGCTGTATGACGTCGATGCGCTTGGCGCGGCCATTGCGACGGCGGGTAATTCCGCGATTCCAGTGGTGAAGGCGCTGGGTAAGTTGATCGCCAGCGAAGATGCCGACGCCGAGCGTTATGTGCATCTGGGCGCGACCAGTCAAGATGTGATGGACACCGGCCTGGTGCTGCAAGTGCGTCAGGCGCTGGTGCTGATCGAGGCGGATTTGGCGCGCCTGGGGGACGTGCTGGCTGCCCAGGCGCAGCGCCACGCCGCCGTGCCGTTGGCTGGCCGCACTTGGCTGCAGCACGCGACACCGGTCACCCTGGGCATGAAAATCGCCGGTTGGCTGGGCGCCGTGACACGCAGTCGCCAGCGTCTTGCCGAGTTGAAACCGCGCCTGTTGGTGCTGCAATTCGGCGGTGCATCCGGCACCTTGGCGGCGCTCGGCGAACACGCCATGCCCGTCGCCGAAGCCTTGGCCGCCGAGTTGCAACTGGGCTTACCGGAACAGCCCTGGCACACCCAGCGTGATCGCCTGGTGGAATTTGCCAGCGTGCTCGGCCTGATCGCCGGCAGCCTCGGCAAGCTGGGTCGCGATATCAGCCTGTTGATGCAAACCGAGGCGGCAGAGGTGTTTGAGCCCGCCGCGCCGGGCAAGGGCGGTTCATCGACCATGCCGCACAAACGCAACCCCGTAGGCGCCGCCGTATTGATCAGCGCTGCCACCCGCGTGCCGGGCCTGGTGGCGACCATGTTCAGCGCCATGCCCCAGGAGCACGAACGCAGCCTGGGCCTGTGGCACGCCGAATGGGAAACCTTGCCAGAGATTTGCCGCCTGGTGTCCGGCGCCTTGCAACAGGCGCTGCTGGTGAGTGAAGGGCTGGAGGTCGATACCGCGCGCATGGCGCAGAATCTCGACCTGACCCAGGGCCTGGTGTTGGCTGAAGCAGTCAGCATCGTGCTTGCCCAACGCCTGGGCCGCGATACCGCACACCACCTGCTGGAGCAATGCTGCAAACGCGCCGTGGCCGAGCAGCGTCACTTGCGCGCCGTGCTGGCGGATGAGTCCCAGGTGACTGCCGAGTTGTCAGCGGCTGAACTGGACCGCCTGCTCGACCCGGCTCATTACCTGGGCCAGGCCCAGACCTGGGTCACGCGTGCCGTGACTGAACACTTTGCTTTGACTGCCTGAGGAGACCGCTGTGGCTTTTGTACAACTCGCCGAGGGCGAATTGCATTACCAATTGGACGGGCCGGGGGATGCACCGGTGCTGGTACTGTCCAACTCCCTGGGCACCGACCTGCATATGTGGGACGTGCAGATTCCGGCGTTCACCGAGCATTTTCGCGTGTTGCGTTTCGATACCCGCGGTCACGGCAAATCCCTGGTCACCGAGGGGCCGTACAGCATCGAACAACTGGGGCGAGACGTGCTTGCGTTGCTGGATGCGCTGGATATCCAGCGCGCGCATTTTTGCGGCCTGTCCATGGGCGGCTTGATCGGCCAATGGCTGGGCATCCACGCCGGCGAGCGTTTGCGGCGTCTGGTGGTGTGCAATACCGCCGCCAAGATCGGCACGCCTGAGGTTTGGAACCCGCGCATCGAAATGGTCCTGCGTGACGGCGCCGCTGCGATGGTGGCGCTACGCGATGCTTCGATTGCGCGCTGGTTTACCGCGGATTTCGCTGCGGCCAACCCGCACCAGGCCAAGCAGATCACTGACATGCTCGCGGCCACATCGCCCGAGGGCTACGCCGCCAATTGCGGCGCCGTGCGCGACGCGGATTTTCGTGAGCAACTGTCGTTGATCAAGGTGCCGACCCTGGTGATTGCCGGCACTGAAGATGCGGTGACACCGCCGGCTGGCAGCCACTTTATCCAGCACCATGTGCAGGGCGCCGAATACGCCGAGTTCTATGCGGCGCACCTGTCCAACGTGCAAGCCGGCGCTGCCTTCAGCGACCGCGTGATCAACTTTCTGCTGGCTCGCTGAGGAGCGTTTTGTGGACGAGAAACAACGTTACGCCGATGGCCTGCAGGTGCGCCGCGAAGTGCTGGGCGATGCTCATGTCGACCGCAGCCTTAATGCCCTCACCGAGTTCAACAGCGAGTTCCAGGAAATGATCACGCGCCATGCCTGGGGCGATATCTGGACGCGCCCCGGGCTGCCTCGGCATACCCGCAGCCTGATCACCATCGCCATGTTGATCGGCATGAACCGCAGTGAAGAGCTCAAGCTGCACCTGCGTGCGGCCGCCAGCAATGGTGTGACCCGCGCCGAGATCAAGGAAGTGCTGATGCAGAGTGCGATCTATTGCGGAATACCGGCGGCGAATGCGACGTTTCACTTGGCCGAGTCGGTGTGGGATGAGCTCGGGGTTGAGTCCCGCCAGCCTGACTGAATGATCATCGAGTGAAATCTCTTACGTTGAATAGTTTTTCAACGGCATATACTGCCAATCCCAGTGCGGATGATGTTGAGTTAGAGCTGACGCTGAATGCTTCAGTTGTGCCTATCGATATCAAGCGAGTGATATAGAGGTCAGGTTTCTCGAGCGCTGTGCATTTTCCTGACACGACATGAGCCCTGACGCCCAATGAAATTAATGCTTCATCCAGCCAGGGCGGTTGCCTTGGTGTTCCTGGCAGCGATTGTGGCTGGAACGGTCATTTTGATGCTGCCGATCTCTCAATCCGAGGGTATCGCGGCTCCTTGGCTGACTGCCTTCTTTACTGCGGTATCGGCTGTCTGCGTGACCGGGCTGGTAGTGGTGGATACCGGCACGTACTGGTCAACCTTCGGCCAATCAGTGATTTTGTTACTGTTCCAGCTCGGTGGCTTCGGCATCATGACAGTGGCGACCTTGCTCGGTTTGATGGTTAACCGCAGTTTTCGTCTACGCACCAAAATGGTTGCACAGTTGGAATCACGCTCATTAGGGGCGGGCGACATCGCCAGCGTGGCCAAGCTGGTGTTGTTAGTGACATTCGCCTTGGAATTCATTGCGACCGTGTGGCTTACACTTAGACTCCATTGGGCTTATGACTTGCCGTGGGCCGGTGCAGCCTGGAATGGCCTGTTCCACGCAGTATCGGCATTCAATAATGCGGGTTTCTCCCTTTATCCCGACAGCCTGATGCGCTATGCCTCAGATGGCTGGATCCTGCTGCCGATCATGGTTGCGATTGTTATCGGCGGCATTGGGTTTCCCGTGCTGTATGACTTGCGCAGTAGGTTCAAGCATCCCCGTCGTTGGTCCTTACACACCAAATTCACCCTGACTGGAACGGTAATCCTGTTACTGGGCGGGTTTTTCACCGTGCTTCTGTTCGAGTGGGACAATTCGGCGACGATTGGGCCGATGGCGTTAGCCGATAAAATCCTCTCGGCTGCATTTGCTTCCGTTTCTGCGCGTACTGCCGGGTTCAACGCCCTCGATATAGGTGCATTGACGCCTGAAAGTTGGGCAGTGCACTACTTTCTGATGTTTGTCGGGGGGGGCAGCGCCGGAACGGCGGGTGGGGTCAAAGTCGGTACTGTCGCCATTTTGGTCTTGCTGGTTGTTGCCGAAATTCGTGGTCACAGTGACAGCGAGGCATTTGGCCGGCGAGTCGGTGCCCCGGCCCAACGTCAAGCCATCACGGTGCTCGTTCTAAGCAGCGCCATGATCGTACTGGCGACGCTCTTTATCTTGCGTGGAACAGATTTGCCTACCGATCAGGTCATATTTGAAGTCATCTCGGCGTTTGGCACCGTCGGGTTGTCCACTGGCATCACCGCTGATCTACCCCCATCGAGTCAACTGGTGCTGACGCTGCTGATGTATGCCGGACGGGTCGGCACCATTACACTTGCGGCGTCATTAGCCTTGGGCGAGCGCCGCATGCCCTATCGCTACCCTGAGGAACATCCAATTGTTGGCTAAACTTTTGTTTTCAGAGCAGTTTTCATTTTCCAAGGGCGATAGCGTGGTGGTGGTCGGTCTTGGCCGCTTCGGCGGCTCCGTGGCGCAGTCGCTGATGCGCCTTGGTCACGATGTGATGGGCATCGACCTGGACCCCGCACCTGTCCATGAGTGGGCAGATCTGTTGACTCATGCGGTTCAGGCCGACTCCACCAACCTGCAGGTCTTGCGCCAGTTGGGAGTTGCCGACTTCGCTCATGCCATTGTAGGGATAGGCACCGATCTGTCAGCCAGCTTGCTGACCATCATGACGCTGACCGAACTGGGTATCCCTGATATCTGGGTCAAGGCCCGCACTGCCGAGCATGGGCAAATAGCCCAGCGCATTGGTGCCCATCATGTTGTCTATCCGGAGAGAGAAATGGGCGAGCGTGTTGCTCATCTCATTACCGGGCGGATGATCGACTTCATCGAGTTCGATGACGGCTTCGCCATTGCCAAGATTCATTCACCCCTGTCGAGCCATAACAGCACGCTGGCCGACGGCCAGATCCGTGAGAAATTTGGCGTAACGGTCGTAGGGCTGAAGCGCGCGAGTCAAGACTTCCAGCATGCAACTCCTGGTTCGCTGGTTCTGCCGGGTGATTTGTTAATTGTTTCTGGCCCAACCCATCTGATACAAAAATTTGCGGGTCACTCGACATAACCCGCGTGGCTGCAATGGGATCAGCTCGGTCACCGTCGGCAGCCGCATCACCTACGATTGGTATGAAACGCTACGGCGTCATAGAGGGTCAGCGGGAAACGGATCAGCACTTGGGCTAGCAGGCGCAATCCCGAGCGTAAAAAGAGTGAAAACCCACCCCCTGGTTATCAGGTGGGTTTTTATCACGTACACCTAGGCTCGGAATTCATTCACCGTGCGCCGATGCAAACTTGGCGTGGGGTGAGGTTATGCCATATCGGGGGTCAGACACTGGTTTCGACAGGTTTGTAGTTTTGCGTGGTATAGCGCTGCCTCAAATTGGGCTCTTCTTCACCCGAAACGAACCCGCCGCCACTGTACAAAGTGCCTGCTTTACCCTCGCCCATGTTGATAAAGGCATAGTTCTTTACATTAGAGTCGATGGTGACTTTATCGTCTCCGTCTCCGGCTTGAATGAACAGCCTGGAACCACCTGCTGGATCGTTTTTAATAGGCAGGAGGAATTGTTGCCCATTCACTTCAGCTAACAATGAATTGTCTTCTGCTGCGCTGATACGAATAGTGTCATTGCCGCTGCCGGCGGTTATTTGCATGACGCCGTCGCCGAACTGCCTTGGGTTGGCGTTTGGCGAGAACTTGAAGGTGGTCTCGTCATGTTTGAACTCGGCGCCTTTTTGCAGGTGAGGTGCAATGGCGATGATTCCGGGTTGCGAGAATGTTTTCACGCCCGCTGACTCGGGGGCGGAGGTATACCCATTGGTCCCGGAAACCGTGTGGTTGTCGTTAAGACTCACAGTGGTTTGGAACCAGATGTCGTCTGCAATCGTGACGTGGTCATCGCCACCCCTGGTTTTTATTTCCACGGTCTCGGTCGTGCCGCCAGCATTCTGAACCGGTAACAGGTATCGCCTGCCGTTTATTTCTGCGACGACCCCAATGTCCGGAAGACTCTTGAGGTGAACGTTGTCTGCACTATTACCGGTTTCGATGGTGACTTTGTTGCGCAGCATGGGAACGCCGTGAAAACTGCCTTCATGAGCCGTTGCCGAGGTGATCTTGACGTTGCCGTTATCGTACGTGTGAGTGGTCGGGGTACTGGTGAGGGCGCGTGGTACTTCGGTGATGGGGTTTGATTCGATGGGCTGTTGTGCTGGAGCCGTAGCTGCGGAATTGACGGGTTTATCCATCGAGGAGTTAGGGTTGTAAAGGCTGTGCGAATAGTTGTTCTGTAAGGGAGTTGTCAACATGACTAAGTCCTTTTAAAGGTTGGCAAGTGTGAGAAGGTTGGGCAGTGCGCGGTAAGTCTTGCGAACTACTGATCCGATAGTGGGCGGGAAGGAGTACTGAGTTCCAACGCCACTTGTTTCACTTTCCTACGTATTCAAAGGGCTTATGGTCAGTGGGTGGTTAATAAGGTGGGCGTGGTGGGGCAGGATGGGACTACCTGTCTGACTTAAACATCTTACTGTTGTAACTGTTTGTAGCTTTCAGTGTGAGTCCGCATCCCATATCCAGTTCCATACACCCGGCAGATGGGCCTCTTCATTCACATCCTTCACGGTGCGTGCCAGTGCTGCGCGTTCCAGCATGGCGGTGTCGGTGTAGAACGGCTCGGCAGCGGTCTTCACTCCGTTGATTTGCGCGCTGTCCATCAGGATCTGCATGTATTCCTGCATATGCCGGGCGGTGTAGCGGTTGATGTCATGGAAGGTCACTACCACCGGTATCACGCCTTCCACCATCGGCAGTTCACCCAGCGCGATGCGCTCACGCACGACCGACAGCTGCCGATACAAATTGGCCCGCCGGCGCGGGCTGGCGTTGAAGCCCCAGATCTTGCCGTCATTGGCGCTGAGGTCCGTCAGCAGTACGTGCATGCCATGCCGCTGGTAGGCGGCGAAGGTACGGCGGTCGTAGTTCCAGAACGGTGGGCGTACCAGCATGGGCGGCGTGCCGGTGATGGCGGCAATGTCTGCCGCACCTTCGGTAAGGGTGCGTTCCAGCTCTGCATCGTTCAGCCAGCGGTGATTGGTATGAAACGCCGTCGCCGTGTGGAAGGCCAGTACATGGCCAGCGGCGAATTCACGTTCCATGGTCTTGCGCCCGCGAGAACTGCCGCCGGAGCGAGCGGCTTCGGTCTGAGAGAAGAACACCGCCTTGATCCCAGGCAATACCGGGTTATTCGCCAGATCCGCCACGACCGAACGGCTCGGGTTGTTGTAGCCCGAGGCGCTGGGGCCGTCATCGAAGGTCAGCAGAAAGCGGATCGGCGCCTGGGCTTGCAAGCGTTGCTGGGTTGCCGGTGTCAGGGCAATGGGCGCGCCGATGCAGCCACTCAGGCTCAGGGCCAAGGCAAACACTACGCTCGCTGCGGCAAAGGGTTTCATCAGGTACGCAGGCTCGATAAAGGCCGCTGCTGGGGGGATCAGCAGCGGCAGGCGCGCACCATACAGCAAGTCCGGCGCCGGTTTACAGCAGACTGATGGGGTAGCTGACGATCAACCGGTTTTCGTCGAATTCGTTGTTGCTGTAGTCGCGGCGCATGCTCGAATTACGCCAGCGCACCGTGAGGTTTTTCAGGCCGCCGCTCTGCACGGTGTAGCCCACTTCACTTTCGCGGCCCCACTCCTTGCCGTCGGTGATAGTGCCGGTGTGCACGTTGCTGCCGCTGATATAGCGGTTCATCAGGGTCAGGCCAGGAATGCCCAGGGCGGCAAAGTTGTAGTCGTGGCGCACTTGCCAGGATTTTTCCTCGGCGTTGTCGTAGCTGGAGTTATAGCTGTCGTTGGCCAGGGTGCCGCCACTGGTGCCGTTGACGCGCATCCAGGCGCTGTTGCCGGTGAGTTTTTGCAGGCCGACATAGAAGGTGTTGCCGCCATACCTGGCAGAAAGCAAGCCGGACCAGGTTTTGTTGTCCAGGTTACCTGCGCGGGCGCTGCCGTCGTCCTTGCCGTAGAAGAACCCCAGGTTGGCGCCGAGGGTCCAGGCGCCGACAGGCTGGCTGTGGATCAGGTTGAGATACTGCTGGCTGTAGATGTCCTTGAGCTGGGCATTCCATACGCCGACCTGGGTGCGCTTGTCGTTGAATGCGTACTCGGCACCTTGGAAATTGAAACGGTCGGAAGTGAAGGCGGTTTTGCCGAACATCGACATGTCGCTCATGCTGCCGTCGTCACGCGGGCTGTTGGCGCGGAACTGGCCGCCATACAGGGTCAGGCCGTCGATTTCCTTCGAGGTGATCTGCCCGCCGCGCAGGGTCTGCGGCAGGGAGCGGCCGTCGTCGGAACGCAAGATCGGCAGCACCGGCATCCATTCGCCTACCTTCAGCTCTGTCTTGGAAAACCGCGCCTTGAACGCCACGCCCAGGCGCCCGAACTCATCCGCCGGACGGCCATCATGGTCCAGCGGCAGCAACTGGGTGCCGCCCGTGCCGCGCCCGCCATCAAGCTTGAGCGAGTACAGGCCCAGCACATCCACACCAAAACCCACGGTGCCTTGGGTAAAGCCGGACTTGGCGTCGAGGATGAAACTCTGCGTCCACTCCTGCGCGCCACCCTGGGCCTTGGTCGGGTTGGTGTAATTGCGGTTGAAGAAGAAGTTACGCAGGTTGAGGTTGGCGCTGGCATCTTCAAGAAAACCGTGTTCTTCGGCGATTGCAGGAACGGCAAGACTGCCGACAGCGGCAGCCAGCAACAGCTGGCGCGGGTGAAAAGTGCTCATGGTGTTGGACCTGTTGTTATTGGGTTTATGCAGGTGGCGGCCATGGTGCGCGGCGGTATGGGGGCGATGAAAGTGGGGGAGGGCGGGTTGTGGGCGGTGATCGAACGCAAGTTGGCGAGGTAAAAAACCAGGCATAAAAAAACCGCTTCCGGTAAGGGAAGCGGTTTTCTTACACACGCGCTATCAGAACAACTTCAACGGCGGTGCTTGTTCTTTCAACGGCTCGTTCTTGGCGGTCTGCTCATTCCAGCCACCGCCGAGGGCCTTGTACAGGTTGACCTCGCTGGTCAGCTGCGCCAGGCGGTCGGTGATCAGCGATTGCTGGGCACTGAACAGTTGGCGCTGGGCGTCGAGGAAAGTCAGGTTGCTGTCGACACCAATGCGGTAGCGACGCTCGGCCAGGCGGTAGTAATCCTGGTTAGCCTCGACGAAGCCACGTTGGGCATCCAGTTGCTGCTTGTAGGTCTGACGCGCAGCGAGGCCGTCGGAGACTTCCTGGAAGCCGGTCTGGATGGCTTTCTCGTAGTTGGCCACGTTGATCTCTTTCTGGATCTTCGAGTAGTCCAGGCTTGCGCGCAGGCTACCGGCGTTGAAGATCGGGATGTTGATCTGCGGGGCAAACGCCCAGGTACCCGAACCGCCTTTGAACAGGCCGCCCAGGGTTGGGCTGGCGGTACCGGCACTGGCCGTCAGGCTGATGCTCGGGAAGAACGCCGCACGGGCCGCGCCGATATTGGCATTGGCAGCCTTGAGGTTGTACTCGGCCTGCACAATGTCGGGACGACGTTGCAGCAGGTCTGACGGCAAGCCGGCAGGCACTTCGCTGAGCAGGTCATCGGACAGCGGCTTGCTGGCGATATTCGCCGGCAGGCCGGTGCCCAGCAACAGGGTCAGGCTGTTTTCGTCCTGAGCCACCTGGCGCGTATAACGTGCCAGTTGCACCCGGGCGTTTTCCACCGAGGTGCGTGCCTGGCTGAGGTCCAGCGCCGACGCCACGCCGACTTCGTTGCTGCGCGAGGTGAGCTTGAAGCTCTGCTCGAACGCACCCAGGGTGTCCTGGGTCAGCTTGAGCAGTTCCTTGTCGGCCTGCCAGGTCAGGTAGGCATTGGCCACGCTGGCCACCAGGCTGATCTGGGTACTGCGCCGCGCTTCTTCAGTGGCGAAGTACTTCTGCAGCGCTTCTTCACTCAGGCTGCGCACGCGACCGAACAGGTCCAGCTCATAAGAGCTGATCCCCAGGCCCGCCGAGTACTGGCTGGCGATAGACGATTCGCCGGTCTGTGACAGCTTGGCCGGGGTGCGCGAACGGCTGCCGTTACCGGTGGCCGATACCGCCGGGAACAGGTCGGCACGCTGGATCTGGTACTGCGCTGCATAGGCGTCGATGTTAAGGGCCGCGACACGCAGGTCACGGTTGTTCACCAATGCGGTCTGGATCAGCTGTTGCAGGGCAGGGTCATGGAAAAACTGCTTCCAGCCCTGCTCGGCAGCGGCCTGGTTCGGCGCCTGGGCCGACGAATACGCCGGCCCCTGCGGGAACTGTGCAGCCACCGGCGCATCGGGGCGCTGATAGTCAGGTATCAGCGAGCAGCCACTGAGCACGAATGCCGTGACGGCTAGGGAAAGTAGCGACTTGCTCATTGGCCAGCCTCTTTAGGAGTTTCAGTAGTGTCTTTCTTTTTGCGTTCGCCGGCCGAGGACACGGTTGCGTAGAACAGTGGCACCCAGAAAATGGCAAGCACAGTGGCGGTGATCATACCGCCGATCACGCCGGTACCGATCGCGTGCTGGCTGCCTGAGCCGGCACCGCTGGAAATCGCCAGCGGCAGTACGCCGAGCACGAACGCCATGGACGTCATGATGATCGGGCGCAGACGCATACGGGACGCTTCGATAGCCGCCTCGACGATGCCTTTGCCTTGCTCGTGCAGCTCTTTGGCGAATTCCACGATCAGGATGGCGTTTTTCGCCGCCAGGCCCACCGTCACCAGCAAGCCCACCTGGAAGAACACGTCGTTGGACAAGCCCCGCATACTGGTAGCGATCAGTGCACCGATCACACCCAGTGGCACAACCAGAATCACCGCGATCGGGATCGACCAGCTTTCGTACAGTGCCGCCAGGCACAGGAACACCACCAGCAGCGACAATGCGTACAGGGCTGGCGCCTGGGAGCCGGACAGGCGTTCTTCGTACGACAGGCCGGTCCAGGCATAGCCGACACCGGCCGGCAGTTCTTTGGCAATGCGTTCGACTTCGGCCATCGCGTCACCGGTACTGTAGCCTGGTGCCGGGGTACCGAGGATTTCCATCGCCGCTACACCGTTGTATCGCGAAAGCTTGGGCGAACCGTAGATCCACTGGCCCGACGAGATGGCCGACAGCGGCACCATTTTTCCGTCGCCGCTGCGTACGTACCATTTGTCCAGGTCTTCCGGCGACATGCGGCTGGCGGCGTCACCTTGCACATACACCTTCTTCACACGACCACGGTCGATGAAGTCGTTGATGTAGCTGCCACCCAAGGCAATGGCCAGGGTCTGCTGGATATCGGCAAGGCTGATGCCCTGGGCACTGGCTTTCTCGTCGTCGACGGTCAGCTCGTACTGCGGTTCATCGTTCACGCCGTTGGGACGTACGCCCGCCAACACCTTGCTTTGTGCCGCCGCACCCAGGAACTGGTTACGTGCAGCCATCAGCTTGTCGTGGCCCACGCCACCCTGGTCTTGCAGGAACACGTCGAAACCGGTGGCGTTACCCAATTCCAGAACCGAAGGCGGCACGATGGCAAATACCATGGCGTCCTTGAAGGCCCCGAAGAAGTAACCCTGGGCACGCTTGGCCACTTCGAATACCGATTGGGTCGAGTCACGCTCGTCCCACGGCTTGAGCATCACGAACGCAAGGCCCGAGCTCTGGCCACGGCCGGCGAAGTTGAAGCCGTTTACGGTAAACACCGAGTTCACCGACTTGCCTTCGCCAGGCTCGCCTTCCTTGTCGTTCAGCAGGAAGGCACGCATATCGTCGACGACTTTTTGCGTACGCTCAGCCGAAGCACCGACTGGTGTCTGCACCTGGGCGAAGATCACACCCTGGTCTTCCTCTGGCAGGAACGCGCTTGGAATACGGGTGAACATCCAGATCATGCCGGCCAGAATCAGCACATACACCAGAAACGCCGGGATCTTGTGCTTGATCATGTTGCCCACGCCGCGCTCGTACTTGAGTACGCCGCTGTCGAAGGTGCGGTTGAACCAGCCAAAGAAGCCGCGCTTGGGCTGGCCGTGCTTTTCCGGATCGATCGGCTTGAGCATGGTGGCGCACAAGGCCGGGGTGAAGATCAGGGCAACCAGTACCGACAACGCCATCGCCGAAACAATGGTGATGGAGAACTGGCGGTAGATCACACCGGTGGAGCCACCGAAGAACGCCATCGGCAGCAATACCGCCGACAGTACCAGGGCAATACCCACCAGGGCGCCCTGGATCTGGCCCATGGACTTGATCGTCGCTTCCTTGGGCGACAGGTGCTCCTCGGCCATGACCCGTTCGACGTTTTCCACCACGACGATGGCATCGTCCACCAGCAAGCCGATGGCCAGGATCATGCCGAACATGGTCAGGGTATTGATGGTGAAGCCGCACGCGGCCAGGATCCCGAAGGTACCCAGCAATACCACCGGTACGGTCATGGTGGTGATGATGGTGGCGCGGAAGTTCTGCAGGAACAGGAACATCACCAGGAACACCAGCACGATCGCTTCGACCAGGGTGTGAACCACGCCGGAGATCGACTCGGTCACTACCGGCGTAGTGTCATAGGGCACCACCGCCTTCATGCCTGGCGGGAAGAACGGTTCCAGAGACTTCACTGTTTCGCGGATGGCCTTGCCGGTGTCCAGTGCGTTGGCACCGGCCGCCAGCTTGATTGCCATACCCGAGGCCGGCTTGCCGTTGAATTGCGCACTGATGCTGTAGTTCTGGCCGCCCAGTTCGATACGCGCGACGTCACCTAGGCGAACTTGGGAGCCGTCGGTGTTCACCTTCATCAGGATCTTGGCGAATTCCTCTGTGCTTTGCAGGCGCGTCTTGCCGATGATGGTGGCGTTCAGTTGGGTGCCGGGCAGCGCAGGCAGGCCGCCCAGTTGGCCGGTGGCCACCTGCACGTTCTGGGCCTTGATGGCATTGCTGACGTCCACTGGCGTGAGCTGGTAATTGTTCAGTTTGGCCGGGTCGAGCCAGATACGCATGGCGTACTGCGAACCGAACACCTGGAAGTCACCCACCCCCGCGGTACGGGAGATCGGGTCCTGGATGTTGGACACGATGTAGTTGGAGAGGTCGTCCTTGGTCATGCTGCCGTCTTCCGACACCAGACCGATCACCATCAGGAAGTTCTTCACCGACTTGGTGACGCGGATACCCTGTTGCTGCACTTCTTGCGGCAGCAGCGGGGTGGCCAGGTTCAGCTTGTTCTGTACCTGAACCTGGGCGATATCCGGGTTGGTACCCTGGTTGAACGTCACGGTGATGGTCATGCTGCCGTCGGAGTTACTGTCCGAGGAAACATAACGCAGGTTGTCGATACCGTTGAGCTGTTGCTCGATGACCTGCACCACGGTGTCCTGCACGGTTTGTGCGGAAGCGCCCGGGTAGGTCACCTGGATATCAATGGCCGTTGGCGCAATGGCCGGGTATTGGTTGATGGGCAACTTCAGGATCGAGAGTGCCCCGACCAGCATGATCACCAGGGCAATTACCCAGGCGAAAATGGGACGGTCGATAAAAAATTTCGACATGGATTACTCCCCTTGACCAGCAGCGGCAGCAGGCGCTGCAGCAGTACCGGCGGGTTTAGCGTTGGAGGCTTCCGTGACCTTCACCTCGGCGCCCGGCTTGACGTACTGCAAGCCTTCGGTGATGACGCGGTCACCGGCATTGAGGCCTTTTTCCACCAGCCAGTAGGCACCCGCGGTACGGTTGGCAACCAGTTCGCGTTGCTCGACCTTGTTGTCCTTGTTCACGATCAGCGCCGTCGGAATGCCGCGCAGGTCACGGGTCACGCCTTGCTGCGGAGCCAGGATGGCCTTGCTGTTCACACCGGCCAGCAACTGGGCGTGTACGAACATGCCCGGCAGCAGCACGTGGTCAGGGTTGGGGAACACGGCACGCAGGGTCACGGAACCGGTGGTCTGGTCGACCGACACTTCGGAGAATTCCAGCTTGCCGTCCTGGGCGTAAGGCGTGCCGTCTTCCAGGGTCAGCTTGACCTTGGCGGCGTTTTCGCCGGCCTTCTCCAGCTGGCCGCTTTCCAGGTCGCGGCGCAGTTTCAGCATTTCAGCCGAGGACTGCGTAACGTCGACGTAGATCGGGTCCAGTTGCTGAATCACGGCCATGGCATCGGCCTGGCCATTGCTGACCAGTGCGCCTTCGGTCACCGAAGAACGACCAATACGCCCGGAGATCGGTGCAAACACTTTGGTGTAGCGCACGTTGATCTGGGCGGTTTGAACGTTTGCTTCGGCGGTCATGCGGTTGGCGACGGCGGTGTCGTATTCCTGACGGCTGACGGCCTGTTCATCGACCAACTGCTTGTAGCGGTCGCTGATGGACTTGGTCTGGGACAGGCTGGCTTGTGCGCTTTTCAGCGTGGCCTCATACACCGACGGGTCGATCTGGTAGAGCTGTTGCCCTTCCTTCACGTCGGCGCCTTCCTTGAACAGGCGCTTGAGAATGATGCCGTTGACCTGAGGCCGCACTTCCGCGATGCGAAAGGCCGTGGTGCGGCCTGGCAGCTCGGTGGTCAGGGTATAGGCTTGCGGTTGAATGGTGACCACGCCGACCTGAGGGGTTTGAGCGGGCGGTGCCGCTTCTTCCTTTTTACATCCGCTGAGCAGCGATGCCAGGGCGACGGCAGTGACCAGAGCGGTAACAGCTGGCTTAAGTTGCATGAAGATCCTCGGGTCAGGCGCGCAGAGTGCGCACAAGAAGTGTGGAAGGGTAAAAAACAAGCTGTGAGTGGATAAGTAGCTTGCTACGCAATATACTTACGTTCATGGTTGTTTGTAAACTCTTGACAGGCTTGGCGCATTGTTGACAAAGCACTGCCGCAAGCCTCGATTCTAGTACGTTCGGTGCCCATGACGGCATCGTCCCATAATTATTCAGATGATGGTCAAGTACCATCCACAGTGTCCCGATTGAGGTTTTACTGCCATGGTTCGTCGCACCAAAGAGGAAGCTCAGGAAACGCGCAGCCAGATTCTCCAAGCCGCCGAGCAAGCCTTTTATGAGCGCGGCGTCGCGCGGACCACCCTGGCGGACATCGCCACGCTGGCAGGGGTGACGCGCGGGGCTATCTACTGGCACTTCAGCAACAAGTCCGACTTGCTTCAGGCACTGCTCGACACGTTGCACGAGCCCCTGGACGAACTGGCGCGGGCCAGTGAAAGCGAGGACGAAGCCGACCCGCTGGGCTGTATGCGCAAGCTGCTGATTCATCTCTACCATGAAGTGGCCCTGGACCCGAAAACCCGGCGCATCAACGAGATTCTGTTTCATAAGTGCGAGTTCACCGATGAAATGTGTGACATGCGCCGCCAACGCCAGACCCACACCCTTGAGTGCAACCTGCGCATCGGCTTGACGTTGCGTAACGCGGTCCATCGCGGGCAACTTCCAGCCACGCTGGATACCACCCGCGGCGCCGTGTGTATTCATGCCTTTATCCACGGCTTGATCGGCCAGTGGCTGCTGGTGCCTGACAGTTTTCAATTGCATCAGGACGCCGAGCGTTGGGCTGATATAGGGCTGGACATGCTGCGCCTGAGCCCCAGCCTGCGCAATTGAGACAAAATGCGTAATTGCGACCAGTTGTGTCAACAGTAAAGCCTAAGGACGGTCAATCGTCCTCCTGCCTGATTTGTGGGATGACTTTATATACGGGCTGGCGGGCCGTTGATAGGTAGCCGGCTAAGTATTTTGTAGCGATATTGTTGCCGTTCTGTGAAGCAATGTTTCCGCAGGCGCTACAAACAGGCAAATGTGGGAGGGGGCTTGCCCCCGATAGCGGTGGATCAGTCACTGATGTGTTGACTGAAGCACTGCTATCGGGGGCAAGCCCCCTCCCACATTGGTTTTGCGGATCAGGTTAGATCGGCAGCGTCGGGTAGTCGATGTAACCCACCGGGCCTTTGCCATAGAAGGTTTCTGGGTGCGGTTCGTTCAACGGCGCATCAGCCTTCAAGCGCGCCGGCAGGTCCGGGTTGGCGATGAAAGGAATACCGAAGGCCACCGCATCCGCTTTGCCCGCCGCCAGCCAGGCGTTGGCGCTGTCTTTGGTGAAACGTTCGTTGGCGATGTAGACGCCGCCGAAGGCTTTTTTCAGTTGTGGGCCGAGGCTGTCCGCGCCTTCTTTTTCACGGGAGCAGATGAAGGCGATGCCACGCTTGCCCAGTTCGCTGGCGACGTAGGTGAAGGTTTCGGCCAGGTTGGCGTCGCCCATGTCGTGCGCATCGCCACGCGGTGCCAGGTGCACGCCCACGCGGCCGGCGCCCCATACTTCGATGGCGGCGTCGGTGACTTCCAGCAGCAGGCGCGCACGGTTTTCCAGGGAACCGCCGTATTGGTCGGTGCGCTGGTTGGTGCTGCTTTGCAGGAACTGGTCGAGCAGGTAGCCGTTGGCGCCGTGGATTTCCACGCCGTCAAAGCCTGCGGCCTTGGCGTTTTCGGCGCCCACGCGGTAAGCGTCGACGATGTCGGCGATTTCAGCGGTTTCCAGGGCGCGCGGGGTAGGGTAGTCGGCCAGTGGGCGCACCAGGCTGACGTGACCTTTGGCCTGGATCGCGCTGGGGGCCACCGGGGTTTCGCCGTTCAGGTAGGACTCGTGGGAGATGCGACCCACATGCCACAGTTGCAGGAAGATCTTGCCGCCCGCGCCATGCACGGCCTTGGTGATGTTGGCCCAGCCACGCACCTGGTCGTTGGACCAGATGCCCGGCGTGTCCGGGTAGCCCACGCCCATGGGCGTCACGGAGGTGGCTTCGCTGAGGATCAGCCCGGCGGATGCGCGCTGCACGTAATACTCGGCCATCAGCGCGTTGGGCACGCGGCCGGCATCGGCACGGCAGCGGGTCAGTGGCGCCATGATGATGCGGTTCGACAGTTCCAGGTCGCCCAGTGTGATCGGATCGAAAATAGTCGTCATGGGAAAACACCTTTGTCTTTAAGTTGATCAGTTGGTCGCGGGGGCCAGGTCGGCATCGCCGCTCTGGCGGAAGGTAATCAGGGTCACCAGCAGCGCGAGAATCGCCAGTGCTGCTGCGGCCAGGGGCACGCTGGTCAGGCCGAAGCCGTGGGCAATCACGCTGCCACCGACCCAGGCGCCGAGGGCGTTACCGATGTTGAAGGCACCGATGTTCAGGGTGGACACCAGGTTGGGGGCGGCCTTGCCGAAGGTCATCACGTTGATCTGCAGCGCTGGTACGGCGGCAAACGAGGCGGTGGCCCACAGGAACAGGGTGATTTCGGTCGGTATCAGTGCAACGCTGGTCCAGCTCAACACCGTGGAAACCACCGCCATGCTGATGAACACGCCGATCAGGGTGGCCGCCAGGCGTTTGTCGGCCAGCTTGCCGCCGATGATGTTGCCCACCGTGAGGCCCAGGCCGATCAACAGCAGGGTCCAGGTCACGCCTTTGGGCGACACGCCGGTCACATCGCCCAGCAGCGGGGCTACGTAGGTAAAGAGGGTGAACATGGAGGCGGCGAACAGCGCCGTCATGCTCAGCGACAACCAGATACCCGCGCCTTTGAGGGCAGCGAGTTCGGCGCGCATGTCGAGTTTTTCTTCGTCACGCTTGGCCGGCAGGAAGCGGATCAGGCCGATCAAGGCGATCACGCCAATCACGGTCACTGCCCAAAAGGTCGAGCGCCAGCCAGCTTCCTGACCCAGTGCAGTGCCCAACGGCACGCCGAGCACGTTGGCCAGGGTCAAACCGGTGAACATCAAGGCCACCGCAGAAGCGCGTTTATTGGCCGGCACCAGGTTGGCCGCCACCACGGAACCGATCCCGAAGAAGGCACCGTGGCACAGCGCCGTGACGACGCGGGCAAACATCAGCACGTTGTAGTCACTGGCCAGGGCGCAGAGGAGGTTGCCGACAATAAAGATGCCCATCAACGCTACCAGAGCGGCCTTGCGTGGCAGCCTGGCGGTGGCCAGTGCCATGAAGGGCGCGCCGATGGCCACGCCCAAGGCGTAGCCGGTGACCAGCCAGCCGGCGCCGGGAATCGACACACCCAGGTCCGCCGCGACATCGGGCAGCAGCCCCATGATGACGAACTCGGTGGTGCCGATGGCGAAGGCGCTCAGGGCCAGTATGAGGAGCGAGAGGGGCATTTGCGTTTCCTTGGTTATTGCGGTGCGCTGAGTTCGGTTATGAGCGCCGTGAGAAAGGCTTGGATCGTCTCCTCATTGCGTTTGAAAAAGTGCCATTGCCCGGCCTTCTGGCTGCTGATCAATCCCGCCCGTTGCAAGGTTGCCAGGTGCGCCGACACGGTCGACTGGGACAGGCCGCAGCGCTGGTCGATCTGCCCGGCGCAGATGCCGTATTCGTGGTTGTGCAGTTGCTCGGGGAATTGCACTTTCGGGTCTTTGAGCCAGGTGAGGATGTCTCGTCGTACTGGGTGCGCCAGGGCTTTTATTATTTCGTCGAGGTCGATGGACATGGCAGGGTGCTCGGTGTCGTAAAGCGTTATATCGCGATGAGGCGAACTTTAAATCGTCATATCTCGATATACCAATATGATTTTGATCTGAGGCCAAAGCGAATCGGTATATCGGGTTATAACGATATGAGTGCGGCAGTGATAGACTGCGCGCCATGAATTATCTCGCACATCTGCACCTGGGCGGCCAACTTCCTGCGCAACTGCTGGGCAGCCTGTATGGCGACTTCGTCAAAGGCCGCCTGCAGGGCCAGTTCAGCCCGCAAATCGAAGCAGCGATCCAGTTGCACCGTTCGATTGACCGGTTTACCGATAGCCACCCGTTGGTGGGCGAGGCGTTGTCGCGCTTCAGCCTGACCCGCAGGCGCTATGCCGGGATCGTGCTCGATGTGTTTTTTGACCATTGCCTGGCGCGGGATTGGGCGTTGTATGCCGAGCAGCCCCTGGAGCGTTTTACCTCGCAGGTGTATCGCGTGCTGGCGGCAGAACCTGAGTTACCGGGGCGGCTGGCGCAGATTGCGCCGTATATGGCGGCGGATGACTGGCTGGGTTCGTATCGCGAGTTCGCGGTGATGGAGCAGGTGCTGCGTGGAATTTCGCGGCGGCTGACTGACCCGCAGGCACTCGGATTTGCGATGCACGAGTTGCGCGAGCTTTATAAGCCGTTAAGTGAAGATTTCCGGGTGTTCTATCCCCAATTGCAGAGATTTGCGCAGATCCAACTGACCACCGATGTCTAAATGTGGGAGGGGGCTTGCTCCCGATTGCGGTGTGTCAGTCACTGTCTATGTTGACTGAACAACTGCTATCGGGAGCAAGCCCCCTCCCACATATGACTGTGCCCGCTTTATGCCGCGAACGCAGGTCGAGCAGCCACTTGCTCAGCTTCCGGCACCGGCCCAAACAACGCCTTTTGCACCGCCTGCTGAGCCTGATACGCCAATGCCGCGCGTTCCTGCCCGGCGCAGGCAATCGGCTTGAGCAGATGAATCTGCACATCGCCCTGGTCGTTGGAAAACAAGCGCATCAGGTGCGAGAGCAAATCGTCATCGCCAATGAACGGCGCCAGCGGATCAACCCCACCGTCACGCAAATAACGAATCGCCACCGGTTGCAGCGACACATCCGCATCGATTGCACTGGCCAGCAAACGCCCGTGAAACGTACGCAAGCTGCGTCCGTCAGTGGTGGTGCCCTCGGGGAACATCAGCAGCGGGTGCTGTTGCTCCAGATGGCGGGTCATCTGTTTGCGGATCAACTGGCTGTCACCCGCGCCACGACGAATGAACAGACTGCCGGCCTTGGCCGCCAGCCAGCCGGCTACCGGCCAGGTGCGGACTTCGGCCTTGGACAAAAACGACAGCGGCGTGACCATGCCCAGCAGTGGAATGTCGGTCCAGGACACGTGATTGCTCACCCACAGCATCGGCGCTTGCGGCAACTCGCCGTGCACCGTTACGCGAAAGGGCAGGGCGTTGCTCAACCGCGCCATAAAGAACCGCGACCAACGCTGGCGCCGCACCATCGAATTGGCCACGCCCAGACGTTCGAACAGGCCAAACACACTGGCCATGCTCAAGCCCAGCGCCACCACCAACAGCACGCGGGCTATGCGCCCGTAGATGCGCAGGCGGTTCATCACATCGCCGCCTTGAAGTGGCGCGCGTAGCGCGGGCACAACTCATCGCGCTTGAGCAGGATGAACACATCGGCCACCTGGAAGTCTTCATCCCAGCACGGCTCGCCGCAGATCTTCGCGCCCAGGCGCATATAAGCTTTGAGCAGCGGTGGCATTTCGGCGATGACGTTGGACGGCAAGTCCAGGGCCGGCAGTGGCTTTTTCGGCTCGGCGCGCAGGTGTTCGTTGCACAGGTAGCGCTCGCGCAAGCGCTGCATGATTGCGTGGGCCTGAATGCCGCCATCGTGCATCGGGATGCTCGCGCAGCCCATCAGGTAGCTGTAGCTGCCCTGGTTGAGCACTTCGGCCAGTTCGCCCCAGAGCACCGCGATGGTGCCGCCGTTGCGGTAAGCCGGGTCGACGCAGGTGCGACCGATTTCCAGGATCGGGCCTTGCAAGTGCAGCAAGCCATGCAGGCTGAATTCTTCTTCGCTGTAGAACCGGCCCAAAGTGCTGGCGGCCTGGTGGTCGAGCAGACGGGTGGTGGCGACGAGTCGACCGCTGTTCAAGTCCCGCACGCCGATGTGGCTGCAGTGAACATCATAGTCATCCATGTCCAGGCCCAGTTCCGCGCCTTTCAGCTTGGCGTTGAACTCGCCGCTGAACACGTTGAACCGCAGGGCCTGGGCTTCCTGCAAGGCCTTGGCGCCCACCAGGCGTTCGGCTTGCAGACGGCGTTCATTGCCTTTGTCGCTGATGCGGGCGATCTGAGTCATAGCGAGTCTCCGGGTGCCGGCCAGGTTGCGGCCAGTCGACTTTGTTGTCCAAAGTCAGGCTATGTAGCCTCGGTGTCATCTCCATGAACTTACGGTGACGGTTGGGTGACAGCCCCCGTGTAGCAAATCTGTCATTGGTCTGCGCTAGGCTCGCGGGCTTGAATGCCCCCTTGAGTTCGTGCCCATGGTCCGAGGCCTGCTGTGCGTTGTTGTGCTTTTAGTTACCGCTACCGTCCGCGCTGAAACCTGGCCCGAAAAAGAATGGGCCACGGGCACGTCACTTGAAGGTCCCGCTGTCGATGCCCTGAACGCCTATGCTTTCCCGTCCCGTGACGACACCACCCGCAAAGGCATTCGTACCGACGCGCTGCTGATCATTCGTGACGGTGAGATCATCTACGAGCGCTACGCCGCACCCACTACCGCCAGCACGCCGCACCTGACCTGGTCGGTGAGCAAAAGCCTGATGACCACCGTGCTGGGCGTGGCCTATGGTGAAGGCCGCTTCAAACTCACCGACCCGGCCGCACGTTTTTACCCGCCAATGAAGCAACACCCCAAGGTGAGCATGGGCGACTTGCTCCATTGGGCTTCGGGGCTGGATTGGCAGGAAGACTATGAATACGCGCCATTGAAGTCTTCTGTTGTGGCGATGCTCTATACCCGTGGGCGTGGCGATATGGCGCAATTTGCCGCCGATACCGAAGCCGCCGCCGAACCCGGCCAGGCGTTCCGTTATTCCAGTGGCGACAGCAATATTCTGTCCGCTGCGCTTAAAGGGATGCTCGGCCACCAGGCGTACATGAGCTATCCGTGGGATGCGCTGTTCAAGCCATTGGGCATTCGCAACGCGACGTGGGAAACCGATGCCGACGAAACCTTTGTTGCCTCGTCCTACGCCTACCTCACTGCTCGCGATCTGGCGCGGGTCGGGCTGCTGATGGCACGGGAAGGGCGCTGGGGTGAGCAACAGTTGCTGCCCAAAGAGTGGGTGGCTTTCAATCGGCGGCCTTTCGACAAATACAAAGCCGGCCAGGATGAAGCGGTACCGGGCGGCCACTGGTGGCTCAACAAGGGTACGCCCCAACCCTGGCCCGACGCCCCGACCGACACCTTCGCTGCGCTGGGGCACTGGGGCCAGGCACTGTTTGTACTGCCCGACGAGCACTTGGTGATCGTGCGCTACGGCGATGACCGCGATGGCAGCTACCGCCACAACGAACTGCTCAAGCGCGTGCTGGCGGCGGTGCGGTCATGATTCGTCGTCGGCCATTTACCAGCCTGCTGCTACTGCTGTTACTGGCCCTATTGGGTTGGGTATGGCACGAGCGCGTCAACCTGCAAGCCTTCCCCGACATCATCGCGGCGTACACGGCCAAGGAGTATTGCTCGTGTCGGTATGTGGAGAACAACCCGGCGCAGTATTGCCTGGGGTATGTGAAGCAGTACGTGTCGACCAGTGCGTTCACTGACTCGCCGGAACGCAGTGAAGTCACCACAAGCGGTTTAGGGCGTACGCACACGGCGCGGTGGTTGGGCGACCGTCAAGGCTGCCGCCTCAACCCCTGACACACCCAAATTCCCCTGTGGGAGCTGGCTTGCCTGCGATAGCGTCAGGTCAGCCAACATCACTGGTGCCTGTGCCGCCGTCATCGCAGGCAAGCCAGCTCCCACATTTAGATTATCTGCGTGGGTTCTCGGAAAAAGAACCGGCCTTGAGGTTCCACAGGGTGGAACCACCTTTGATTGTCCTCACGCCCACATCGCGCTTAGCTGTCGATGTGTCGCCAACAAGAACGGGACCACCCGCCTGTGAGGAGAATCACCATGCGCCCACACCAGCACATTCTGGATTGGCTCAGCGATGTTGCCAGCGACTTGCACGCTGTGCGCCACGATATCCACGCCCATCCCGAACTCGGCTTTGAAGAGAACCGCACCTCAGCGCTGGTCGCGCAGTCCCTGCGGGATTGGGGGTATGAGGTGCATACCGGCATCGGCAAGACCGGTGTGGTCGGGGTGCTGCGCAATGGCAGCAGTTCGCGCACGCTGGGTATTCGTGCCGATATGGACGCCTTGCCCATCATCGAAAATACCGGTGCGGCCTACACCAGCCAGCACGCCGGTTGCATGCACGCCTGCGGGCATGACGGCCACACCACCATGCTGCTCGGCGCTGCCCGCTACCTGGCGGCGACCCGGCAATTCGACGGCACCCTGAATCTGATTTTCCAACCCGCCGAAGAAGGCCAGGGCGGTGCCGAGGCGATGTTGGCGGATGGTTTGCTGGAGCGCTTTCCGTGTGACGGCCTGTTCGGCATGCACAATATGCCGGGCTTGCCGGCGGGGCATTTGGGATTAAGAGTTGGCCCGATGATGGCGTCCCAGGACTTGCTCACTGTCACCCTTGAAGGCGTCGGCGGCCATGGTTCCATGCCGCACCTCACGGTCGATCCACTGGTGGCTGCAGCGAGTATGGTCATGGCCTTGCAGACGGTGGTGGCGCGCAATATCGATACCCAGGAAGCCGCCGTGGTCACCGTCGGCGCCTTGCAGGCCGGCCAGGCTGCTAACGTGATTCCCCAGCAAGCGTTATTGCGCCTGAGCCTGCGTGCACTCAACCCCAAGGTGCGCGAACAGATGCTGGAGCGGGTCAACGCGATCATCAACACCCAGGCCGCCAGCTTCGGCTGCACCGTGCAGATCGAGCACCGCCCGGCCTACCCGGTGCTGGTCAACCATGGCGAAGAAACCGAATTCGCTCGCCAGGTCGGTGTGGCCTTGCTCGGCGCCGATGCGGTGGATGGCAACACTCGCACGCTGATGGGCAGTGAAGACTTCGCCTGGATGCTGCAACGCTGCCCCGGCAGTTACCTGTTTATCGGCAATGGCGTGTCGCGGCCGATGGTGCATAACCCCGCCTATGACTTCAACGACGACATCCTGCTGACCGGCGCCGCCTATTGGGGCGCGTTGGCCGAGAGCTGGCTCAAGCCTGCCTGACGACTGCACTTTTTTCTGCCGCTGGACCCTTTCCCTTATAGGTTGAATGGAGTGCTCCTCATGCAGACTTTAAAACCAGGCGTCTCGCGCACCCGCCAAGTGGTGGCCGCCGTGATCGGCAATGCACTGGAATGGTATGACTTCATCGTCTACGGCTTTCTCGCCAGCATCATCGCCCGGCAGTTTTTCCCGTCGGAGGATGAATACGCTTCGCTGCTGATGGCCCTGGCCACCTTTGGCGTGGGCTTTTTCATGCGGCCGGTGGGCGGGATCCTGTTGGGTATCTACGCCGACCGCAAAGGCCGCAAAGCCGCGATGCAATTGATTATTCGGTTGATGACCGTGTCCATCGCGCTGATCGCCTTCGCCCCCAACTACGCCGCCATCGGCATGGGCGCGCCGTTGCTGATTGTGGTGGCGCGGATGCTTCAGGGGTTTGCCACCGGCGGTGAATACGCGAGTGCCACGGCGTTTCTGGTGGAGAGCGCACCGGCCCATCGCAAGGGGTTGTATGGTTCCTGGCAATTGGTGGGGCAGTGCCTGGCGGTGTTTGGTGGTGCGGCGATGGTGGCGCTGGTCACGCACTTCTTCTCCCCCGAAACCCTCGACCTGTGGGGCTGGCGCCTGCCGTTTGTGCTGGGCTTGCTGATCGGCCCGGTGGGGTTGTGGATCCGGCGGCACATGGAAGACCCGGAAGAGTTTATCCAAGCGCGCAAAAACGCTACCGGCCCGGCGCCGAGCCTGATGCAGGTGCTGCGTGAACATCGGCGCAGCATCCTGGTGTCCATGGGCCTGGCGTGCGGGGCGACGGTGTCGTTCTATGTGGTGTTGGTGAACATGCCGACCTTCGCCCACAAGAATCTCGGCCTGCCATTGGACCAGGTGCTGATGGTGCAGATGTTTGCGGTGGCGCTGATGACCGTGGTGATTCCCTTGTCCGGCCTGCTCTCGGATCGCTTGGGGCGGCGACCGGTGTTGATGGCCTTCACCCTGGCGTTCTTCGTGATGGTCTACCCGTTGTATGTATGGGTGGCTGCCGCGCCGTCCATTGAGCGTTTGCTGGTGATGCAGGTGATGCTGTGCACGGCCATTGGCGGGTTCTTCGGCCCGGCGCCGACGGCGTTGGCTGAACAGTTTCCCATCGAGGTGCGCTCGACCGGCGTGTCGGTGGCCTATAACGTGGCGGTGATGGTGTTCGGCGGTTTTGCGCCGTTGATCGTGACCTGGTTGAGTAAGGTACTGGGCACGCCGGTGGCGCCGTCGTTCTACGTATTGTTCGCGTGCGTGCTGACGCTGCTCGGCACTTATTGCATGCGCGAGGCTCCGCGGGCGAGCAAGCCGCTGGCGTTTTCCAGAGAGGTGAAGCCTTGAGTATTGTCGATTGGGATGCCACGCAACTGTCGCAGGCGATCCATGGGCGGCAGGTGTCGTGCGAAGAGGTGATGCAGGCGTACCTGGCGCAGATCCAGCGTTTCAACCCCCGTGTGAATGCGTTGGTGTCGTTGCGCGACAGCGAGGTTGTGCTGGCCGAGGCAAGGGCCTGCGACCGGGAGTTGGCCCAGGGCCAATCCCGCGGTTGGATGCATGGCATGCCCCAGGCCATCAAGGATCTGGCGGCAACCCAAGGTTTGCGCACCACGTTGGGCTCACCATTGTTTGCCGAGCATGTACCCAGCGAAGACGCCATCAGCGTGGCGCGGGTGCGCGCCAGTGGCGCGATCATCATCGGCAAGACCAACGTGCCGGAGTTTGGCCTGGGGTCCCACACCTACAACACGCTGTTCGGCACCACCGGCAATGCCTATGACCCACGCCTGACGGCCGGCGGCAGCAGCGGCGGGGCAGCGGTGGCCCTCGCGTTGCGGATGTTGCCGGTGGCCGATGGCAGCGACATGATGGGCTCGCTGCGCAACCCGGCGGCGTTCAATAACGTGTTCGGCTTGCGCCCGTCCCAGGGCCGCGTGCCCCACGGGCCGATGCCGGAGCTGTTTGTGCAGCAACTGGGCACCGAAGGCCCGATGGGGCGCAGTGTCACGGATGTAGCGCGACTGCTGAGCATCCAGGCCGGTTACGACCCCCGTGTGCCCTTGTCATCCCAGGACGATCCCGCGATGCTGGGCCAGTCGTTACAGCGCGACTTCAAAGGCACGCGCCTGGGTTGGCTGGGTGACTACAACGGTTATCTGCCGATGCAAGACGGCGTGCTGAGCCTGTGCGAGGCGGCACTCGATGATTTCGCCACGCTGGGCTGCGAGGTGCAAAGCTGCCAGCCGGACTTTTCCCTGGCGCGCCTGTGGCGTTGCTGGCTGGTACACCGCCATTGGCTGGTGCACGGCAACCTCGGCGCGGCCTACGCAAACCCGCGAAAACGCGCATTGCTCAAGCCCGAAGCGCAATGGGAAGTGGAGGGCGGCCAGGGCCTGAGTGCCCAGCAGGTGTACCAGGCGTCGGTGGATCGCAGCGAGTGGTATCGGGCCCTGGCCAAGTTGTTTGAGCGTTACGATTTTCTGCTGTTGCCCACCGCCCAAGTGTTCCCTTTCGATGCACAACAGCCTTGGCCACGCCTCGTTGGCGGGCGCGAAATGGACACCTATCACCGCTGGATGGAAGTGGTGATCGGCCCGACACTCGCCGGTTTGCCGAGCATGAGCATCCCGGTGGGCTTCAACCCCCAAGGGCTGCCCATGGGCCTGCAAGTCATCGGCCCGGCCCAGGCCGACCGAGCCGTGCTGCAACTGGCATTTGCCCATGAACAGCTGACTCAATGGGTGCAACGCCGGCCGCCGGCGTGCATTGCCACCACCACCTGACCTGCGACCGGGCCTGTATCTTGCTGTGTAAAACAGATCATCCACCAGCAACAGGGAGATCGAACATGGAGACAGGCACGGTACGCTCGGTTGAGCGCGCACTGGCAATCGTCGAGTTGCTGGGCGAGCACCAGGCCCTTGGGCTGGAAGAACTGCACTACCTTACGCGGCTGCCCAAGGCCACGGTGTCGCGCATGTTACTGACCTTGCAGGATCAGGGCTGGGTCTACCGCGGCCTGAGCGATCGGCGTTACCGCCTGCGCGCTCGGCGTTTGTTCGGTGATACCCAGCAACGCTTCAAGCGCCAGGTGGTGGAAAGCGCGGCGCCCTGGTTATTGGAGCTCAGCGAGCGCACGGGGTTGGTGGTGGACTTGTCGTGTTTCGACGGCGAGCGCCTGGAAGTCATGGAAAGCGCGATTCCCAGCGTGTTGCGCAAGCTCTACCCGAACAACTGCCAGATCGTCGGTCAGTACGCCAGCCTGTTTCACTCGGCGATGGGCAAGGCATGCCTGACGCAGTTGCCCCTTGATGAAGTGCAGCGGCTGGCGTGTCGCGATCGTGTGGCCGCCGATGAGCAAAGCCATGCTTGCGAGCAAACCCAGCACCAGGGGTTCGGCCAGCGTACCGAGGGCTATTGGGAATACCCGGTGCGTTTGCCCTTCCTGATTCGGGCGGTGGCGTTGCCGGTGCACGCCAATGGCCGGTTGGTGGGGAGCATGGCGTTGCATTGGCCCATGCATCAGGCGCCGGTGGAGCGGGTGTTGAATTTGCATATGGCCAGCCTTGAACAGGCGGTGTGCGAAGTTCAGCGAACGCTGGATTAAAAACACCGCAAAACCCTGTGGGAGCTGGCTTGCCTGCGATGGCGATGTATCAGTCAACCATTTCTCGCCTGGCACACCGCCATCGCAGGCAAGCCAGCTCCCACAATGGATTTGCGCCGTTCGTGAGATTGCGCTTAATGTTCGCCCAGGTTTTTTGCCCCATGAGTCTTTATGTTCAATGTCAAACCTCTGGTCTTCGCCCTGCTGACCTGCGCCACCGTGCCTGCCCACGCCGATTGGTACCTGGATAACGAATCCTCGCGCCTGTCTTTCGTCACCACCAAAAACACTGAGGTTGCTGAAGTCCACCGCTTCCTGGTGCTGCACGGCAAAGTCGATGCCAAAGGCGCGGCGCAGTTGCAAGTGGAGATGGAGTCGATCAACAGCGGCATCCCGCTGCGCGATGAGCGCATGCGCAAAGAGCTGTTCCAGATCAAGGCCTTTCCCGACGCATTGATCAGCGCACAGATCAATCTGCAACCGATCAACGACCTGGCGTCCGGCGCGCAACTGGAGTTGCGCCTGCCGCTGAGCGTCACCCTGCACGGCAAGACCCAGACCTACAGCGCCGAATTGCTTGCCACGCGCCTGGATGAGCGACGTTTCCAGGTGGTGACCCTGGAGCCTGTGGTGTTGCACGCCGAGGACTTCGATCTGGCGCCGGGTGTGGCGGCGTTGCGCAAGGCGGCGGGGCTCAAGTCGATCAGTTTGTCGGTGCCGGTGGGTGCGGTACTGATCTTCACGGCGCGCTGACATGAGTGGCGCAGTGTTCCCGTGGCGCAGCGCCAATCAATTCGAACTGCTGATCGACGGGCCGAGTTTCTTCCCGCAGATGCTGGTGGGCATCGCCCGGGCCGAGCAGCAGGTGGATCTTGAGCTGTATCTGGTCGAAGCCGGCGCCTGTGCCGACGCGATGGTGCAGGCGCTGGTGCTGGCCGCCGAACGTGGGGTGCAGGTGCGCTGCTTGTTCGATGACTACGGCAGCCTGGCGTTTACCCTTGGGCTGCGCAAGCGCTTGACCGACGCCGGCGTGGAGCTGCGTTTTTACAACCGCCTGAATTGGCGGCGCTGGATGCGCAACCTGTATCGCGACCACCGCAAGCTGCTGCTGATCGACCAGCGCGTTGCCGTGGTCGGTGGTACGGGCGTCACCGATGAGTTCTGGACGCCGGGGCAAGACAGCGCCGATTGGCATGAAGTGATGGTGCAGATCAGCGGCCCGCTGGTACTGGACTGGCAGGCCCTGTTCGACCGGCAATGGCACGCTAACGCCGCGCGCCGTGAATGGAAACCGGCGACCCATTTCGGTTTGCCGCGCTTGCCGAAAGTGCCAGCGACGGGCCCTGGGCTTGGTCGCGTGGCGTACGCCGACGCTCGTCAGCACCGCGATATCCTGCAGTCGTTGATTCGCGCGTTGAACAGCAGCAAAGGGCGTATCTGGCTGGCGACTCCCTATTTTCTGCCGACCTGGAGCGTGCGTCGTGCCTTGCGCCGGGCGGCAGGGCGCGGGGTGGATGTGCGTTTGCTGCTCACCGGGCCCCGTACCGATCACCCGTCAGTACGCTACGCCGGCCATCGTTATTACCCGCGTCTGCTGCGTGCAGGCGTGCAGATTTTTGAATACCAGCCGTGCTTTTTGCACCTGAAGATGGTGCTGGTGGACGATTGGGTCAGCATTGGCTCGTGCAATTTCGACCACTGGAATTTGCGCTTCAACCTGGAAGCCAACCTCGAAGCGTTGGACCCGGGATTGACGGCGGCGGTGGTGGGCAGTTTCGAAGCGGATTTTGCCCAAAGCCAGGTGGTGAGCCTGGAGGCCTGGAAGGCGCGGCCGTTGTGGAAGCGGGTGAAGCAGCGGGTGTGGGGGTGGATTGATCGGTTGGTTGTCAATCTGCTCGACCGGCGCGGCTAACAAGAACAATGAGGTCAAATGTGGGAGGGGGGCTTGCTCCCGATGGCGGTGTTTCAGTTAACAGATTCATTGACTGACTCACTGCTATCGGGAGCAAGCCCCCTCCCACATTTTTGACCGCGTCAGGCGTTAGAGCAGTTCAAAGGTCTGCTGCTGCACATCCTGGGAATCCAGCCCGATCTGCACATTGAACTCACCCGGTTCCGCCGCGAACTTGAGCTGGGCGTTGTAGAACTTCAAGTCGTCCTCGGTGATGGTGAAGTGCAGCGTGCGCGCTTCGCCGGCCTTGAGCATGACCTTCTGGAAGTTCTTCAGCTCCTTGATCGGGCGGATCATCGAGCCGGCCACATCCTGGATATACAACTGCACCACGGTTTCGCCATCGACCTTGCCGGTGTTCTTCACGGTGACGCTGGCGTCGAGCTTGCCGGTCTTGTTCAGGGTGGTGGACGACAGTGCCATGTCCGACAGGCTGAACTGGGTGTAGCTCAGGCCATAGCCAAAGGGAAACAGGGGACCTGTGGTGTCATCGAAGTACTGCGAGGTGTAGTTGCCCGGCTTGCCTGGGGTGAACGGCCGGCCAATGGTCAGGTGGTTGTAGTAGGTCGGAATCTGCCCTACCGAACGCGGGAAGGTGATCGGCAGCTTGCCCGACGGGTTGTAGTCCCCGAACAGCACGTCGGCGATGGCGTTGCCGCCTTCAGTACCTGCGAACCAGGTTTCCAGGATCGCGTCAGCCTGTTGGTTCTCTTCGAGAATCGACAGCGGGCGGCCGTTCATCAGCACCAGCACCAACGGCTTGCCGGTCGCCTTGAGGGCCTTGATCAGGTCGCGCTGGCTTTGCGGGATGTTCAGGTCGGTACGGCTCGACGACTCGTGGGACATGCCACGGGATTCGCCCACGGCCGCGACGATGACGTCGGCGTTCTTCGCCGCTTTCACCGCTTCGTCGATCAATACTTGGGCAGGGCGTGGGTCATCCACCACTTCCGGAGCATCGAAGTTGAGGAAGTTGAGGTAGTCGAGCACCGCCTTGTCGCCGGTGATGTTGGCACCGCGGGCATAGATCACTTTGCCCTTTTCGCCGATCACGGCGTTCATGCCGTCGAGCAGGGTCACTGATTGCGCAGGTCGGCCGGCAGCCGCCCAACTGCCCATCATGTCGATCGGCGCCTTGGCCAGCGGGCCGACCAGGGCGATGGTCGCGGATTTTTTCAGCGGCAGGGTGTCGTTGTGGTTTTTCAGCAACACCAGGCTACGGCGCGCAATGTCGCGGGCCTCGGCGCGGTGCAGGCGGCTGTCGGCATAGGTGTCGACCGGGTCATCCTCGGCCTTGCCGATGCGCAGGTACGGGTCCTTGAACAGGCCCATGTCGTACTTGGCGCCGAGCACTTCGCGCACGGCATTGTCGATGTCGCTCTGTTCGATCTCGCCGGACTTGAGCAGGCCGGGCAATTCCTTGCCGTACAGCGAGTCGTTCATGCTCATGTCGATGCCGGCCTTGATCGCCAGCTTGGCGGCTTCGCGCCCGTCCTTGGCCACGCCGTGCTTGATCAGCTCGAAGATCGCGCCGTGGTCGCTGACGGTCAGGCCCTTGAAGCCCCAGTCCTTGCGCAGCAGGTCGTTCATCAGCCAGGTGTTGGCGGTGGCGGGCACGCCGTTGATCGAGTTCAACGCGACCATCACGCCGCCGGAACCGGCCTTGATCGCCGCGTGGTAGGGCGGCAGGTAGTCCTGGTACATCTTGACCGGGCTCATGTCGACCACGTTGTAGTCGCGCCCGCCTTCCACCGCGCCATACAGGGCGAAGTGCTTGACGCTGGCCATCAGGCTGTCGGCATTCGCCGGGCTTGCGCCCTGGAACGCCTTGACCATGACTTCGGCAATCCGCGAGACCAGGTAGGTGTCTTCGCCGAAACCTTCGGAGGTACGGCCCCAGCGCGGGTCGCGGGAGATATCGACCATCGGCGCGAAGGTGATGTCGAGGCTGTCGGCAGCGGCTTCCTGGGCGGCGATACGCCCGGAACGGCCGATGGCGTCCATGTCCCAGCTGGAGGCCAGGGCCAGGCTGATCGGGAAAATGGTGCGGTGGCCGTGGATCACGTCATAGGCGAAGAACATCGGGATCTTCAAGCGACTGCGCATGGCCGCGTCCTGCATCGGACGGTTTTCCGGGCGGGTGATGGAGTTGAAGGTGCCACCGATGCGGCCGGCGGCGATTTCCTTGCGGATCATCTCGCGGGGCATTTCCGGGCCGATGCTGATCAGGCGCAATTGGCCGATCTTTTCGTCCAGGGTCATTTGCTTGAGCAGGTCGCTGACGAAGGCGTCCTTGTCTTTAAGCGCAGCAGGCTTTGTTTCTGCCCAGACGGGGTGGGTGGCCAGAGTGGCAACAAGGCCGAGCAAACACAGCTTCTTCATGAATATCCTTTTTCGGCTCACTGCACAGCGGTTACGCTGGTCGGCCAAAATGTGGGGAGCGTCTATTGTTGTTCGGGTGTTGTTCAGATAAATGCAGCACACTCTGAACTCTTTTTCGCGCTGGGCATCTTTGTAGCTGATTGGCTCGATGCATTCCAGTGGTGGCGGATTATGCCCCAAGCGCGTGGTTTATAGGGTTAGTCGTCAAATTCCATCAAGATTGGGCAGGAGAAACACCATGCAAGCAGCACAGACTTACCGTTGGGGCTTCAAGGCCGCGGCTTTGCTATTGATCAGCAGCGTGCTGAGCGGTTGCGGCATCAACAACATCCCGACCCTGGACGAACAGGCCAAGGCGGCCTGGGGCCAGGTGCAGAACCAGTATCAACGCCGTGCCGACCTGATTCCCAACCTGGTGGAAACGGTGAAGGCCTATGCCGCCCACGAACAGGAGACCCTCACCGCCGTGATCGAAGCGCGGGCCAAGGCCACCTCGATCCAGGTGGACGCCAGCACCCTGGACAACCCGGAAAAACTCAAGCAGTTCCAGCAAGCCCAGGATGGCTTGAGCGGCGCACTCAGCCGTTTGATGGTGGTGTCCGAGCGTTACCCGGACCTCAAGGCCAACCAGAATTTCCTGGCCTTGCAATCCCAACTTGAAGGCACCGAGAACCGTATCGCCGTGGCCCGTCGTGATTTCATCCAGACCGTGCAAGCGTACAACACCGAAATCCGTACTTTCCCGGGCCGTCTGTGGCACAGCGTGATGTACAGCGATTTGCCGATTCGCGCCACGTTTGAAGCCACCAGCGCCGATGCCGACAAGGCGCCGCAGGTGAAATTCAAATAACGCTGCCTTGAGGTGTCGATGCGTTTATTACGGATAGGCCTGGCATTCTGGCTACTGGCCTGCATGGGCATGGCCCAGGCGGCCCTGACCTTCCCGGCACTGACCGGGCGGGTGGTGGACAACGCCCAGATGATCGACCCGGCAACGCGCCAGCAGCTCACTCAACAGCTGCAGGCGCTGGAGCAGACCTCCGGTGACCAGCTTGTGGTGGTCACCGTGCCCGACCTGCAGGGCGTTCCGATTGAAGACTACGGTTATCAATTGGGGCGCGCATGGGGCATCGGCCAGAAGGGCAAGGACAACGGCGCGCTGTTGATCGTTGCCCGTGATGAGCGCCAATTGCGCATCGAAGTCGGTTACGGCCTGGAAGGCGTGCTGACGGATGCGCAGTCCTGGGTGATCATCAACCAGGTGATCCTGCCCAAGTTCAAGACCGGCAATTTCAGCCAGGGCATCAGCGACGGCGTGGCGGCGATGATCCAGGTCGTGGGCGGTGAACCCCTGGCGGTGCCCGCCCATGTGGCGGATGCGAATTTCGCCAAGGATAATCCCGGGTTTTCCATCGGCCTGTTTATCCTGCTGATCGGCGTATTGTGGCTGTGCAATCGCATGGGCTTGCCGGTAGGCGCTATCCTGCTGGCCATTCTCAGCAGCAGCGGCCGCGGTGGTGGTGGGGGCGGCGGTGGCGGTGGTTTCCGTGGCGGCGGTGGTGGCTTCGGCGGTGGCGGGGCTTCGGGCGGCTGGTAATGACAATAACGAGAAAAGAGCATCTACAACCATGGCATTACTGACTGAACATGAGCAGCGCCAAGTCGCCGAAGCAATTGCCCGGGTCGAAAAAAACACCGACGCAGAACTGGTGACCGTGCTGGCGGCGCGTGCCGACGACTACGCCTACATCCCGTTGCTGTGGGCCAGCCTGATCGCGTTGGTGGTGCCGGGCGTGGTGCATTATTTGTCGGGCTACCTGACCATGTACACCTTGCTGTTGGCGCAATGGGCGACGTTTATTGTGTTGTGCCTGGTGTTTCGCTTGCCCAAGGTCACCACCCGCCTGATTCCCCGCTCCGTACGCCACTGGCGCGCCTCTAACCTGGCGCGTCGGCAGTTTCTGGAGCAGAACCTGCACCACACGTTGGGCAGCACTGGCGTGCTGATATTTGTCAGCGAGGCGGAACGTTACGTGGAAATCCTCGTCGATGACGGCATTTCCAAACGCCTGGATGACAGCAGTTGGGACGCCATCGTCAAGACGTTCACCCAGCAGGTGAAACAGGGGCAGACGCTGGCCGGGTTTATTGCGTGCATCGAGGCGTGCGGCGAGTTGCTCAAGGTGCATGTGCCGGTGACGCAAACGCGCAATGAGCTGCCCAATCGCCTGGTGGTACTCGAATAACCCGGCCAACTCAGTTCCAAATGTGGGAGGGGGCTTGCTCCCGATGGCGGTGCACCAGTCAATGAATCTGGTGGCTGACATACTGCAATCGGGGGCAAGCCCCCTCCCACATTTGGATCTACTGTGGCTGCTGGAACTGACCATTGGTCAAATAACCCCGTGCCCTGAACCCCTATCCCCCCTAAAATGCCCGGCATTCTTTGCCCGAGGCGTTTTTGTTCATGTCCGTCACCGCTCAACCCGCCAACCCTGCGCCGGATCATCACGCCCAGTTCATCCAATTGCTGAGCGCAAGCCTTGCGCAAAACGCCTTTATCAAGCTGGTGCTGGCCAAGTACGTCGGTGAGGAAGCCGAGCTGCAACGGCTGATCATCAAGCCGGTCACCGTCAAAGACCAGCCGTGCCTGTCCTTCGTGTACCGCTACAAGACCCGCGACATCACCAAGAATTTCCCCTCGGCCGACGGCGTGGCGGCGATTGCCGAGCTGTTGCCTGCATCATTCAAGAACGCGCACTTGCTGTCGCTGACTGACGAAGCCCAGCTGGAATACAGCAAGAAGAACAAAAGCTCGCTGTTCAAAAGCCAGCCGCAGCAACTGCGCGAAGCACCGTCAGCCGAGCATAACCGTGAGAAGAACCGCTACCTCGACCTGAGCCGGCCGTTTCTCGCCGATCTGGGAGTGACCGATGCCAGGCAGGCGTTGATTCCCTCGATGTCGCGCAAGTGGAAGCAGATCAACAAGTTCATCGAAGTGTTCAGCCATGCGCTGACGTCGTCGCCGTTGAAACTCGACCAACCGGTGCGCGTTGCCGATTTCGGCTCGGGCAAGGGCTACCTGACCTTCGCCATCCATGATTACCTGCGCAATACCCTCAAGGCCGAGGGCGAGGTTACCGGTGTTGAATTGCGCCAAGACATGGTCACCCTGTGCAACAGTGCTGCCGCACGCCTGGAGCACCCGGGGCTGGTGTTCAAGTGCGGGGACGTACGCAGTGTGGCGCCGAGCGAGCTGGACGTGATGATCGCTCTGCATGCCTGCGACATCGCCACCGATTACGCGATCCATACCGGCATCCGCTCCGGCGCGTCGATCATCATGTGCTCGCCATGCTGCCACAAGCAGATCCGCCTGCAGATCCAGAGCCCGGCGCTGCTCAAGCCGATGCTGCAATACGGCCTGCACCTGGGCCAGCAGGCAGAAATGGTCACCGACAGCTTGCGTGCGTTGTTCCTGGAAGCCTGTGGCTACGAGACCAAGGTGTTCGAGTTCATCTCGCTGGAGCACACCAACAAGAACAAGATGATTCTTGCGGTCAAGCGTGCGCAGCCTTTGGACAACGCGCAGTTGCTGGTGAAAATCCAGGAGCTCAAGGCGTTCTACCACATCACTGAGCACTGCCTGGAAACCCTGTTGCGCGGGGATCGCTACCTGGCCTGAAGTGAGCGCGTTCCCTGTGGGCGCTGGCTTGCCTGCGATGACGATGGTGGCTGTACCACGGCTATCGCAGGCAAGCCAGCTCCCACATTTGGAATGCGTGTGTGGTCAGAAGAATCGCGTCACGCTGATCTTCGCATCGCGCCCCTTGGTATAGGCGCGGTCGCCGCTCAACGCCGGGCGGAAGATTTCGTTGAACAGGTTGTCCACCGTGAAGTTCACCTCGGTGCCTTTGAGGTAAGCCTGCTGCGGTTTCCATTTGGCGAACAGGCCTTGGGTGTTGTAACGCTTGTTGCCGTACTGGTCGAAGAACAAATCACCCACGCCGGAGCCCGGGCCACCGGAGTATTTGTCGCTGGGCAAGCGGTCGGTAGCGCCGATGAATTGACCCATCCAGCCCACCTGGGCATCCCAGGCCGGGATGTTGGTGCCCAGTACCAGCACCCATTTGGTCGGTGGGATATCCCGTGCCGCCACATCCGGGCCCCACGGGTTGGTGTAGGCGCCCTGGTGCTGGCCCTTGGCATAGGCAAACGATACCGAACCAAACAGGTAGGTGGAGTTATAGATCGATTCGAGTTCGACACCCTTGATGGTCATGCCACCGATATTGCGATAGTTGGACATCGGCCCCGGTGGGCACGCTGAGGAGATGCTGCCGCCGTTGATGGCCTGGTTCTGGCAGCCCACGCCGGTGGCCTTGAAGATTTCGTCTTCGATCTTGTTGTGGAACAGGGTAGTGCGCAGTTGCAGGTTATCGTCCTGGACCAACAGGTTGTCGAAGTTGGTGATGTTGCCCAGGGTGATCGAGGTGATGCGCTCCGGGTCCAGGTCCACGCTGGTCGCGGTGCGGCTGCCCAGGCCCTGTACTTCATATTGTTCGTCGATCACCGGGGCGCGCCAGGTCTGGCTCCAGTTGGCGAACAACCCCACATTCGGCGTCACGGTCCAGAACAGCGCCAGGCGTGGCGACCAGCCGGTGTAGGTGCGGTCGCTGTAATCGTGGCCAACCGCGGGGTCGGGGTTGTTGTAGTAGGGCGCATCGTTGCCCTCGCCGCGATTGCGCACGTGGTCATAGCGCAGCGACGGCGTGATCGTCACATCGCCGAGGGTTACCGCGTCCTGGATAAAGAAGCTGTTGGTATCGACCTTGCCTTGGGGCATGAAGCCCGGCTGGAAGTGCCCATAGTTGTAGCGCGGCGTGTTGTAGGTGGTGCCGGGCATCCACATTTCGGTTTCGCGGATGTGCTTGCGGATCTGCCCGCCGACGGTCACCGCATGCTGCAAGGGCCCGGTGTCGAACAAGCTGACGTTGCGGATGTCGAGGTTTTTGTCGGTGTAGGCGGTGTCCATCTTGCGCCCGCCGGTAGCGAGTTGGAAAAACGCGGTAGCATCACGCTCGTCGGTCTGTTCGGTATTGGACTGGGAGTATTTGACGGTGAGGTCCACCAGCGGGTTATCCAGCGGCTGGTAGTGATACTTGCCCGACCAGGTGGTATCGACCGTATCGCGGTGCGCGAGGAAGCGCTTCAAGGCCCCTTCGTAGCCGTAGCGGTCGATGTTGAACTGGGTAGGCGGCGTCGGGTAGCTCGCGGCGGAAAACGGTGTCCAGCGGTTGCTGTGAGAACGCGAGTACGACAGGCCGACACTCTGCTCATCGGTGAAGTACGCGTTGACCTTGAACAACTTGCCGTCCACATCTTGCGCGCTGTTGGGCAAGCGCTGGGGGTTGATCGGGTACTCGTTGTTGTCGTTGGGCAACTTGGCGGCCACCTTCATATCGCCGCCGTCGCGTTGGGTCAGGTAGGCCAGGGCGTCGAAACGGCCATCGTCGGTGCGGCCATACACGGCACCGCTGTAGACCTGTTCATGATCATTGCTGGAGTAGCCGTATTTGAGCATCGCGCCGCTGTTGCGACCGTCCTGGAGCAGGTCCGGGGCGTCCTTGGTGATCATGTTGACGGTGCCGCCGAAGCCGCCATTGCCGGTGAACGGCGAGTTGGGGCCTTTTTCCACTTCGATGCGCTTGATCAGCTCGGGTTCGATAAACACCGTGCCTTGCTGGTAGCGCTCAAAGCCGGTCTTGGTGGCGCCGTCCACGGTCAACGGCACGTCTTCGGCATCGCCGAAACCACGGATGTTGATGGTCTGCCCGCCAGGTTTGAGCGAGCCGCCCTGGCTGACACCGGGCAGGGTCTGCAACAGGCTCGGAATGTTATTGGACTGGTAGCGGTCGATATCGGCCTGGGTCAGGGTGGAGCGGTTGACGGTGCCGGCGTTCACTTCGTTGCCGGTGCCGATCACGCTCAGCGTGTCCAGCTGGATCGCGGCGCTGCTGGTGGCCTTGCCCTCATCGGGGCGCACTACGTAGGTGCTGCCGACCTTGATCAGGGTGAACTCGCCGTTTTTCAGCAGGGAGCGAATCGCTACTTCCGCGGTGTAGTCACCGTCGAGCGCCGGCGCTTTCAGGTTTTTGAGCAGGCTTTCATCGAACAGCAGCTGGATTTTCGCCTGCTGTGCCACCTGGCTCAGGGACGTGGCCAGTGACTGGGCCGGCAGGTGCAGGGTGAACGACTCGGCCTGGGCGTTGAGGCTGAAGGCCAGGCACGTGGCCAGGAGCGTGGGTCGAAGAAACAGGTGCGAAGCGTGGCAAGGCGCGCGAAACATGAAATCCCCCGGAGCGGCTAAATAGCCAAAAAGGTGTGCGTATCAAACACGGACAGGAGGAAGACGGGGCAGACCAAAAAAACCACACATGCGAATGCAAAATATTCTCATGTGGGCAGTATGCAGGCTATTTGCTCGGCTCGATTTTCACACTGCCATCGGCCAAGACCACGGTTTTTACCGGCAACAGGGCGGGCAAGGCGTTGAGCAGGGCATCGGGGTCATTCACATCCAGGTTGCCCGACACCTTGAGTTGCGCCACGGCCTTGCTGACCTGCAACGGCGCCTGGGGACGGTACAGGCTCAGCTCGTCGATCAGGCTGGCCAGTTCGCGATTGCGAAACGATAAATGCCCGCTGCGCCAATCGGCCACTTCTTCAGCGCTGAGGGTTTGTTGTTGCAGGGTGCCTTTGGCGTAGCTGTAAGCGGCACGTTGCCGGGCGCCGAGCAGGGTGGTGGGGCTTTTGCTGTCCGGCTCGAACGCCACCTGGCCATGGGCAACGCTCACCACCAGTTGCTGCTGGCCGCGGCGCACGTCAAAACCAGTGCCCACCACCCGTATGATCGACTCGCCGGCTTGCACGTAGAGTGGCCGCTCCTTGTCGGCCGCCACTTCGATATACAGCTGGCCTTTGTCCAGATGCACGACACGTTGATGGGCGCTGAAGTCCACGCGGATGCGGGTGTTGGCATTCACGTACAGGGTGCTGCCATCGGGCAGGTTCAAGGTACGCATACTTTTGGCATGAGCGGCGACCTGGGTGTGATACAGCTCGCGGGGCGCGCCGATGTGGGTCGCCAACACGGCGCACAGCACGGCAGCGGCCACCGCAAGGGCTGGGCGCCAGAGGGGGCGTTTGCGTTTGGCCAGCGGCAGCGGTTTGTTCAGTTGTTGCAACTGGGCCAGGTCGGCCCACAGCTGTTCGAATTCGGCATAGGCACGCGCATGGGCTGGCACCGCCTGCCAGGCGGCAAAGGCTTTGCGGTCGGCACGGCTGGCAGCGTTGCGGTTGCGTGCAAACCAACTGGCGGCCTGGGCGTCGATGGAGTCGCTCGCTTGGCTGTCCAGGGCGTCGATGTCGCTCAGGCGGTTCATTCTGGCTGCTCCGTGCCGGGGTCGGATTGAAGGCGTCGCTTGCAATGCAGCAGGGCCAAGGCAATGTGCTTTTCTACCATGCTGGTCGAAATGCCCATGCGTTCGGCGATCTGTGCCTGGCTCAAGCCTTCGAAGCGGTGCAGCATAAGGGCTTCTCGCCGGCGGGGCGAGAGTTCGGCGAGGACTTCTTTCAACTGTTCCAGGCGTTGCAGGCGCAGGGCGGCGGCCATGGGGTCGTGCTGTTCGTCGGTGACCGGCTCGGTATCCATTTCGGCGTGATCGGGATGGGCGGTGTGCCGTACCTTCTGTTTGCGCCAGTGATCGCGCAACAGATTGCGCGCCATCTGGAACAGAAACGCCCGGGGCTGCTCGACCTTGGCTCGGTCGCGGTAGCCCAGCCACTGGGTAAAGACATCCTGAGTCATGTCCGCCGCGTCGCTGGCGTTGTCCGTGCGTTTACGCAGGAAATACAGAATATCTGCATAAAACCCGCGACAGGCATCGGCCGACGACGGGTCGGGCTTGGGACGAGACATGGATATCCTTCTTGACGAAGCACGAGGTGGAAAGGTCGTGAATGATATCGAGAATTATTGCTATTTGTCTCTATTTAAAGGCTGTACTCAATTCAACTGTGGGAGGGAGCAAGCCCCCTCCCACACAGGCCCTGAGTTTATTTCAGAAGTGTTTTGAGTTGCTCGATCCCCGCCTCACCCAGCGGGAACACCGGCAACCTGGGATCCCCCACCTCCAATCCAGTCAGGCGTAACCCGGCCTTGATCGTCGTCGGCAACCCGCCCTTGAGGATGAATTGCAGCAACGGCAACTGTCGGTAGAACAGCTCTCGCGCTTTATTCAAGTCATTGGCCAGCACTGCCTGATACAGGTCCAGATTGAGTTGGGGGATCAAGTTCGGCGCCGCGGTGCACCAGCCTTTGGCACCGGCCGCGAAGGCTTCCAGGGCCAGCGGGTTGCAGCCGTTGTAGAACGGCACGTCACTCTCCAGTTTTAACTGGTGCATGCGCTGGATGTCGCCCGTGCTCTCCTTGACCATGGTCACGTTGTCGACCTGCTTGAGGATGCGCAGGATCAACTCCACCGACATGTCGGTACCGCTGGTGGCCGGGTTGTTGTAGAGCATGATCGGCACGCCGATGCTGTCGCCGATTGCGGCGTAGTGGGCGAGGATTTGCGCTTCGCTGAGTTTCCAGTATGAGGCGGGCAGCACCATGACCACATCGGCACCGTGCGCCTCGGCATAGCGCGCACGGCGAACGGCCTTGGCGGTGGTCAGGTCGGACACGCTGACAATGGTCGGTACGCGTTTGGCGACTTTCTCGATGCTGTAGGCACTGACTTCGTCCCACTCGGCATCGCTCAGGTAAGCGCCTTCGCCGGTGCTGCCCAGCGGCGCGATGGCGTGGATGCCGCTGTCGATCAAGCGGTCGATAGAACGCCCGAGTGCATCGAAGTCAACACGCTGGCCATCAGCACTGAACGGGGTGATGGTGTAGCCGATGATGCCGTGAATAGTTGGATTGGACATGGGAAAACTCCGGTCGAAAAAGGGGGCGATCAGTTCAGGCAATCGGCATGTTTACGCAGATTCTGCCGCGCGTAGTAATTGAACGCAGCGCCGTGGCGCTTGGGCTTGGAAATCCAGTCGTGGGCCTCGCGCCCCAGCTCTGGCAGGATCGGCTTGACGGTGCCCGCGGACATCGCCAGCAACTGCAACTTGGCCGCCCGCTCGATCAACTGCGCGATGACACAGGCTTCTTCGATGCTGGCCCCGGTGGACAACTGGCCGTGGTGCGAGAGCAGGATGGCGCGCTTGTCGCCCAGCGCCGTGGTGATGATTTCCCCCTCTTCATTGCCCACCGGCACGCCGGGCCAGGCCTCCAGGAACGCGCAATCTTCATACAGCGGGCAGAGGTCCATATGCGACACCTGCAACGGCACTTCCAGCATCGACAGCGCGGCAATGTGCGTGGGGTGTGTATGGATGATGCAGTTTACATCCGGGCGCCCGCGGTACACCCAGGTGTGAAAGCGGTTGGCCGGGTTGGGGATGCCATGACCTTCGAGCACTTCCAGGTCTTCGTTGACCAGCAGCAGGTTGCTGGCGGTGATTTCGTCAAAACCCAGGCCCAGTTGCTGAGTGTAGTAGGTGCCAGGCGCAGGCCCGCGTGCGGTAATTTGCCCGGCCAGGCCGGAGTCGTGGCCGTGTTCGAACAGAATTCGGCAAGTCAGCGCCAGCTTTTGGCGCTCGGTCCACGTATTATCTGCCAGGCTGTTTTGCATCTGGCTCAGGGCTTGCTTGACCAGTTGGTCTTTTGGGAGTGCTAATGTCTTGGCCATATCGGTGTCCTTTGGGTAGTTCAATGGACGTCGGATTTGCTGCTCGCCCGCTGCTCGCAAGGTCGTTGGGTGACTGCAAATGACACTAAAGATGCTATATGACACCTTGTGTCATTGACAAGCACGGCTCATCGCTTTCTGCATGGATTAACCGCAGCAAATGTCTATCCGTTTGAAATTACTGAGAAAAAAACTTGGCGTAACCCTGGAGGCCCTGGCCGAAAAATCCGGGATGACCAAGAGTTACCTGTCGAAAGTGGAGCGTGGGCTCAACACGCCGTCCATTGCCGCTGCGCTGAAACTGGCCAAGGCGCTGAACGTGAAAGTCGAAGAGCTGTTCAGCGAAGGCAACGTCAGCCTCGACAGCTACAGCCTGGTGCGCAGCCATGAACGGCCCGACACGTCACCGGGTTATGCGGTACTTGCCCATCAGGTGAGCGAGCGCAGCCTGTTGCCGTTCATCATCTACCCGCCGGCGGAGTTTACCGACAAGACCTTCAAGGAGCATTTGGGGGAAGAGTTTTTGTTCGTGCATGAAGGCCAGGTGGAAGTGGATTTCATGAGCGAGCGGGTGCTGTTGAAGCGCGGCGATGCGCTGCATTTCAATGCGCAGAAACCCCACCGGATTCGCTCGGTGGGAGAGGTGCAGGCGCAGTTGCTGGTGGTGGTGCACAGCGCTGAGGAATGACGCTGATCCCGATTTGAAATGCAATCAAATGTGGGAGCGGGCTTGCTCGCGAAAGCGCAGTGTCAGTCACTGAAAATGTTGACTGACCCACCACATTCGCGAGCAAGCCCGCTCCCACATTTTGCTCAGTGTTCGACCGGGACTGAAAGCGCCGGATTACCCAGCGGATGCGTGCGCGCCGCGAAGAATTCAAGCTGCGCTCCTGTCCCTTCAAACAGCTGCGAATACCGCTGTTTCTGCTGACGAATAAAGCCATCAGTGCGCCCCGACACCGAGATCGCCAGGGTGGTGATACCGGCCTGGCGAATCGCATCCGCCAGGTGTTTATCCTGCGGCCCCAAGTCATGGCCGAAAATGCACAACGCGCCTTCATGGCTCAGCAACTGCTCATAACAGAACGACAGATAATCCGAACTGCGAATGCTCTTGAGCTTTTCTTCCACCTTGCCTTCACTGACGAACAGCGGCACATCGTCCAGCGTCTTGATCGTGTTGTTGATCGCGAAACTGCTGAGCAAGGTGCTGTCGGTGGACGGCAGTTTGCGCGCTGTGCCGTCAAGGTTGCGCACCAGATGCAGGCCGCCGTGCAGGTAGAGAATGCGCGTGGTGTCGGTGTGGGTATTGCGCAGGTCGAAGCTTGAATCGGCGCTGCGGAACAGGTCGTCGATCCCGGGCGTGTGCAGGATTGCCCAGTAGTTGAGCAAATCGTAGTTGCTGGTGAAGACGGTGGCGTAGCGTGCCAACTCATTGTTGATCGTTGCCAGGGTCGATGGCTGCACCAGTCGCCAGGGGATGTGTACGGTGTGAATGGTGTTGATCAACGCTTCCTTGATCGCGTAATAGCGATTGCGCGGCGCCGCCGAACTGACCGCCAGGGCCTTGTTGACCCGGCTGGTGGTTTTCAAGGCGCCCAGGGCTTGCTCGAAACTGCGGGTTTGCAGGGCATCGAACACGCTGAGTTCGGATTGGCTCAGGGGTTTTTCTTCAACGGTGCGAGCGTTTTCAAACAGCGAGTCGTAGGCAAAGTCTTCCCAGATCGTGCGGCTGGCGCCGTTGCCGATCAGAATCCCGTTGAAGTCGATGGCGTCGCGCAGGGCGCTCCAGTCTTCAAGGTGGGCGTCAATATCCTGGAAATCCTTCATTGCGGCGGGTCTACTCGAAATCGGCTGAAGGGTGACTTTATCACGAGCTGAAGTTGATCCTGATCAAGATGCGCCATGCGGTACCGGTGGATTCTGTCGGCATAAAGCCTCTGAGGATCGACCATGAGCAGCACATTCTTCATCCCCGCCGTCAACATCATGGGCAGCGACTGCCTCGACGAAGCCATGACCGCCATTCGCGCCTACGGCTTTCGTAAAGCCTTGATCGTTACCGACGCCGGCCTGGCCAAGGCTGGCGTGGCCAGCATGATCGCCGAGAAGCTGGCGATGCAGGATATCGACTCGGTGATCTACGACGGCGCCAAGCCCAACCCCACGGTGGAAAACGTCGAGAAGGGGCTGGCGCTGTTGCAACAGACGGCCTGCGATTTCGTGGTGTCCCTGGGCGGCGGCTCGCCCCATGACTGCGCCAAGGGCATCGCCTTGTGCGCCACCAACGGTGGACGCATCGGCGACTATGAAGGCGTTGACCAGTCGAGCAAGCCGCAACTGCCACTGGTCGCCATCAACACCACCGCCGGCACTGCCAGCGAGATGACGCGATTTTGCATCATCACCGACGAAACCCGTCACGTGAAAATGGCCATCGTCGATCGCAACGTCACGCCGCTGCTATCGGTCAACGACCCGGCGCTGATGGTCGGTATGCCCAAGGGCCTCACCGCCGCCACGGGGATGGATGCGCTGACCCACGCCATCGAAGCCTACGTGTCCACCGCCGCCACACCGATCACCGACGCCTGTGCGATCAAGGCCATCGAGCTGATCAGTGCCAACCTGCGCCTGGCGGTGCGCGACGGCAACGACATGGCCGCACGGGAAAATATGGCTTACGCGCAGTTCCTCGCCGGCATGGCATTCAACAACGCGTCCCTGGGATTTGTGCATGCCATGGCTCACCAACTGGGCGGTCTGTACGACTTGCCCCATGGCGTCTGCAACGCCGTGCTCCTGCCCCACGTACAAAGCTTCAATGCCAGCGTCAGTGCCAAGCGCCTGAGCGACGTGGCCCGCGCCCTCGGCGCGGACATCAAGGGCATCACCGTGGAGGAGGGCGCCCAGGCCGCCATTGCGGCAATCCGTCGGTTGTCCCAGGACGTGGAAATCCCCACCGGCCTGCGTGAGCTGGGTGCCAAGTTGCAGGACATCCCAGTGCTGGCCGCCAACGCCCTGAAGGACGCGTGCGGGCTGACCAACCCACGTCGGGCGGATCAGCGTCAGATTGAGGAGATATTTCGTAGCGCGTTTTGATAGGGCAGCCTCAGGCGGCAGGCGTTAAGCTACACGCTCAACGCGTTCTACTTGAGCAAGCTTGCGGCGTGCCGCTGAGGTTACCTAATGAGAGTTCTGTTATTCGGCGCCACTGGCATGGTCGGCCAAGGCGTGCTGCGCGAGTGCCTGCTGGCGGCGGATGTGCAGGAAGTGGTGGCCGTCGGCCGTACGCCCCTGACCCAGCAACACAGCAAGCTGCACCAGGTGCTGCACAGCGACATGCTAGACTTCCAGCCCCTGGAGAACCTGCTGCAAGGGTTTGATGCGTGTTTCTTCTGCCTCGGTGTCTCGTCGGCGGGCATGAACGAAGCCCGGTATACCCACCTCACCTATGACCTCACCCTGGTAGCTGCCAGTACCCTGGCGCGGCTTAATCCGCAGATGACCTTTATCTACGTTTCCGGCGCCGGCACGGACAGTTCCGAGACGGGCCAATTGATGTGGGCGCGGGTCAAGGGCAAGACGGAAAACGCCTTGCTGCGCCTGCCGTTCAAGGCGGTGTACCTGTTCCGTCCGGGGATCATTCAGCCGTTGCACGGCGTGCGCTCGAAGACCCCCGTGTATCAAGCTTTTTATAGCGTGCTGGGGCCGGTGCTTTCGTTTGTGCGGCGGGTAAAACCGGCTTGGGTGGTGAGCACCGAGACTGTCGGCCGGGCAATGTTACAGGCCGCGAGCCTGGGCGCGCCGCAGCCGGTGGTAGAGCAGGCCCAGATCAATCGCCTGGCGGCTGAGCGCCACTGAACTGGATCAATGCCACGCCGCCGATCAACAGCAACGCGCCCAACACCCGCGGCGTTGTCAGTTGGCGTTGCACCAGGCCGAACAGGCCGAAATGGTCGAGCAGCAACGACGCTAGAATCTGCCCGGCCATCGCCAACGCAATAAACCCTGACGCGCCGAGTTTGGGCAGCAGCATCAACGCCAGTGAAATAAAACAGACGCCGAAGGCGCCACCGGCCCACATCCACAACGGAGCCTTGGTGATAAACGTCAGGCTCGGCAAGGGCAGACGCAAAGCGATAATCACTGGCAGCAGCACGATGATACTCACCAGCAACGACGCCAAGGTGGCCCACAATGGATGGCCGAGGCCGCGCCCAAGATTAGCGTTGATTGCACTTTGAAACGGCACCACGGCTCCGGCGATCACCGCCAGCGCTAACAAACCCATCCAATGCAACACGCTCATCTCCATGCTCCCAGAAGTTTCGCTGGACTCTAGGCTATTCGTCGCGCAGATTTAAATTCCAAGTTCTTATACAGACCATGCAGCTGATGAATGATCTACGCCGCATCGACCTTAACCTGCTGGTGATCCTCGACGCCTTGCTCTGCGAGCAACACGTGACCCGCGCCGCCGAGCGTCTGCACCTGAGCCAGCCGGCGGTCAGCCACGCGTTGGCCCGGCTGCGCGATATGCTTGGCGACCCGCTGTTGGTGCGTCAGGGCGGCGCGCTGGTGCCCACGGCTCGGGCTCTGGAGTTGGCAGCGCCATTGGCCGAAGCGCTGGGCCAAGTGCAGGCATTATTGGCGCCGAATCGTTTTGACCCCACCTCGGCCAAGCGCCGCTTTCGCGTGGCGATGTCAGACTACAGCGCAGCGATCCTCCTACCTGGATTGGTCCGCGTCCTGCGCAGCGAAGCGCCGGGCATCGACCTGCAGATCATCCAGGCCAGCCGCGAAGGTATGGTTGACGGCGTGCTCAATGGCGATCTCGACCTGGCGGCGGGCGTATTCCCCGACATGCCCGCCGAACTGTGTACGACGCCATTGTTCGAAGAGCATTACACCTGCCTGGTCGACCGCCACAGCCTTGCACCCAGCGGTGCGCTGGACCTGCCGACTTACCTGTCACGCCCACATGTACTGTTGGAGATGCGCGGCAGCGGTACGCCGGAAATCGAACGGGCACTGGCTGCGATACGTGAACGGCGGCATGTGGCAATCAGCCTGCCACACTGGGGCGTGGCGCCTCAGTTGATCGAGGGCACGGATCTGATTTTGACGGTGTCGTCCCGGGGTTTACTGAATATCGACCATCAACATTTGCTGACCGTGCCACCGCCGTTTCATATTCCCTCGTTTGCTTTTGAGCTCGCCTGGCATGTGCGGCGGGGTGGTGATTCTGGGTTGCAGTGGTTGATTGGGCGGGTGTGCGGTGTATTGTCCGATGGTCACCGATAATAAGAGAAAACCTAAATGCTAACCGGCTTCAACCACCTGACCCTGGCCGTCACCGACGTGCCGCGCAGCGTCAGTTTTTATCACGATCTGCTGCGTGTTCAACTCGATGCCACTTGGGACAATGGTGCTTACCTTTCCTTGCCCGGGCTTTGGCTGTGCCTGTCGCTGGATCCGGTGCGCTCGACCACTGCGGCAATGGATTACACCCACTATGCCTTCACCGTCGATGCCGCTGATTTCACCGCATTGGTCGAACGCCTGCGGGCCGCCGGCGTGCAGGGGTGGCGTGACAACCGCAGCGAAGGCGCGTCGTTTTATTTCCTCGATCCCGACGGCCACAAGCTGGAGGTTCATGTCGGCGATCTGGCCTCGCGCCTGCAAGCTTGTCGCGCCAAGCCTTACGCAGGAATGAAGTTTTACCCACCGCAGTGAAACATGCAGAATCAATCACCTTTAAGAGTCCCTCAGAGCGTCTATTCATGACCCCATCCTTGCTGCTCGCCGTCCTTGCTTCGGGTTTTATCTACGGTATTACGCCAGGCCCAGGTGTTTTGGCCGTGTTCGGCATCGGTGCTGCGCGTGGCCGGCGTGCCGGAGCGGGTTTTTTGTGCGGGCATTTGCTCGGCGATGTGGTGTGGTGCAGTACTGCGCTGATTGCCATCGTCGGTGCGCGAGAAGTGGGCAGCAGTGCGTTTGATGTATTGGGCGTACTCAGCGGTGTGTATCTGTTCTGGCTCGGCTGGCGGGCGATCCGTACCCAGCGCCGCAACGGCGATGCTCCCCAGGGCGCCGCGCGGCACCCGTTCTGGCATGGCATTGTGTTCGGCTTGACCAACCCCAAAGCCTATCCGGTTGCCGTGGCGACCTTCACCGCGTTGCTGTCCAGCCGTGCCGAGTTGTTGACGTGGTCGATGCTGCCGTCGCTGATCTTCCTGAGCTTTGTTGGCGGCCTGTTGGCCTATGGGATTTTGATCGGCGTGGTCGGCGCCCAACGAGTGCGCACGGTGTATCAACGCCATGAAATCCTGATCACCAAGCTCTGCGGCGTGATGTTCATCGGCTTTGCCATTAATGCCCTGGCGCATGCATTGCCGGGCTTGTTCGCAAGCAAGCCTGCATGAAATGACGACAACCGTTCGTCGCACTGACAAGTTTTTTCTAAACCTTTGCGGCTCTGAAAATTCGAATCCAGGGCGGGTGTAGATCCCCGTACCTATTTTTGCTCTGGAGGAACCCATCATGAGCCGCATGGCTATCCGGTTACGCACCGCCAGTTTCGCGATGCTGCTGGGCCTCGGCGCCAGCAATGCTTTCGCCCAGTCGCCTGCTGAATTTATCGAGCAGGCTTCGGCCAAAGGTATGGCCGATATCGAAACCAGTCGCATGGCCCACGCCAAGACCTCGTCCCAAGAGATCAAGGACTACACGATTGAGGTCATCAACGAGCGCACCCTGGCCAACCAGCACTTGGCAGCCATTGCCAAGAAGCTCGATTTGCCGGTCGCGCCACGGGAAAAGATCGTCGATAAAGCCGAAACCCTGATGCCTGAACTCAAGGATGGCGACTCCTTTGACGCTGCCTATACCGCACAGCAGGTCAAGGAAAACGAAGACGCCATCGCCCTGTTCAAGAAAGAAGGTGCCGCGTCGGATGTGCCGGAGATAAAAGCGCTGGTGGATGAGACGCTGCCCAAGCTCGAAGAGCGTCTGCAAAAAGCCCGTGCCCTGGCGTCAACCTATGGCAAGGGTCACCAAGGCGACGGTTGAGACCGTAGCGTGAAATGAAATCGGCGG
>NZ_SPKN01000023.1:0-50276 GCF_023127765.1 Pseudomonas sp. W15Feb34 | reverse complement strand
CGGGGGTTGGGGCCTACCCAACCGCCGTTTTTTTATGCCTGGTTCAGGTCTGTCTTGGTCGGCGCAGCGTTGTCAGCGCAACCGTTGTTCAAACTCAGGCTGCTGGTGTTGCCAATGTCGCGGTATTCCTGGCGCAGCTTTTCCAGTTCCTTGCGGTCCAGGCCATCGAGGCTGAGCACGGCATTCTGGGCATCCTTGGATACGCGCAGCAGCTCATCAATCTTGATATGCAGGATATCGTTGTCGCGGTTTTGCGTGTTCTGGATCAGGAACACCATCAGGAACGTGATAATGGTCGTCGAGGTATTGATGATCAGTTGCCAGGTGTCGTTGTAGTGGAAATAGGGTCCGCTCAGGCTCCATATCAGGATCAGTGCGACGGCTGTGTAGAAGGTTCGGGGGCTGCCTGCCCAGCGGGACAGGGTTTGCGAGACCGTGGAGAATTTCATTACCGTTTCCTGTGTGAAGAGGTGATGAATAATTGACCACGGCAGTTCTCTGAAATTTCTTTTAACAAATATCTCGGCAAGCAGTTCAGTCGCCGCCAAAGTCAGAGCGCCAGCTCTGCCTGACCTGCGCCTTCCAGCGCCAGCAAATACTGCTTGGCCTGCAACCCCCCGGCAAATCCGGTCAGCCCGCCTGATGCGCCAATCACCCGGTGGCAGGGGGCGACAATCGAGATCGGATTACGCCCATTCGCCGCACCGACTGCGCGTACAGCCTTGGGGTTGCCGATCTGTTGGGCAATCTGGCTGTAGCTGCGCGTTTCGCCGAAGGGAATTGTCAGCAGAGCCCGCCAAACCTGTTTCTGAAAATCGGTACCGGCGAAATCCAGCTCCAGCTCAAACCGATTGCGCGATCCGGCAAAGTATTCCGTTAACTGGCGTTGGGTTTCCAGCAATACCGGGCTGTCATTGGCCTCGACCAATTCACCCAGGCGCACACGGTTCGCGCGTTCCACTTCCCATAAAATGGCGCTCAGTTTGCCGTTGCGCGCCACCAGGGTCAGTTCTCCGACAGGGGAAGGCATGAGCTTGAATTGGTAAGTCATGAGCGTGCTCCTCGAACAGGCGTTTAATGGGGATGACGCTACTCTATTTCCGCCAGCGGGCCTGGAAACTACGTTTCTTGCGGTCAAATTCTTGTCAGTTGAACGTTGCGGTAAACCCTTCGGTGTTGCTTCGCCGCGATTATCGATCCTGTTGCAATACCTTGAGTGCCGCGGACGCCAGAAACCCCGAGCGGCTTTTTTCTTCCGGGTGATTCAGTACATAGTCATCGATGCGATTCAACAGATACCCCGGCAGGGTGATGTTGAGTTTTTGCGCCTTGCCCAGGTACTTGGTGACGTCGATGTCTACCACCGCCCAGGTGCAGCCTGCGTACTGTGGGTTGGCGGCGTGCAAGGTGACTTTCTGGGCACTGGGGATCGGCGCGCCATCTTCTGCAAGGATCTCGAAGTGCCCCTCGATGGCTTCGCGGGCCATGGCCATGGCGTCGTCCAGGTCATCGCCGGCGGAATAGCACCCGGGAATATCCGGGACTTCCACGCCCCAGGCGTGGTCCTCGTCGCCCGTTGAAATTGCGATGGGATAAAGCATGTGTGTTGCCCTCCAGGGACGGTTAACTCAGCAGAGCCTGTTTCAAAATGCTCTTGGCGGTTTTATCCAGCAGGTCCTTTTTTGGATGAGGAATCGTGACCAGACCGGGCTTTGTCCGGTGCTTGAAGTGATGATGACTGCCCCTGATGCGCACCAGATACCAACCGTCTGCAACGATGTTACCTATCAAATAGCGGCTATCCACATCACCTCCTTGTGGTGTGTGTTGGTGGTGACTATAACTACTGAAAAAAAATTATCAACACTCTACCTACCGATGGTCGATGTCCGGTATTTCGGTAGCGGTTGAAGGAAGTGTATGGCGGCGCTGGAATGGCGCCGCCGAGACGTATTGCGGGATTTTTCGCGGTATTACGGGATGTGTAATGCCTGTTCAAGTACACCAATAAATGCGTCCACTAATACGCCTCTTCCTGATGTCGTGGTAAGTACCAATAACTGCGCACATGCGTCCACTTCCTGCAGCGGTCGATACGTCACGCCTTTGTTCATCAAGCTCTGGGTACATTCCGGGACCAGCGCAACGCCTTGCCCGGCTGCCACCAAGGCAATGATCGAAGTGATCTGTCGCCCGGTCGGCCCAGGGCGCAGGGGCTGGCCGTGGTGTCGGTAAAGTTGCTCGATGGACTGGTTCAAGCCAGACCCGTAATCGGCCGGAAACAGAATCAGCGGATAAGTGCTGAGTTGCGCCACGCCGAGCATCGTTTGGCTGGCCAATGGGCTGTCGCTGGAGACGGCGGCCACCAACCGCTCCTCACCCAGCGATAACGCCTGGACATCGGCGCTTTGCGGCATCAGGCGGCTCAAGCCGATATCCAGGCGTCCGTCCGCCACCTGGGCGCCCAGGCTGCCGGAGGCGCATTCCACCAGGGTCAACTGCACATCGGGAAAGCGCTGGGCGAATGCCTGGATCGCCTGGCTGAACAGGTCCGACAGCGCGATTGAACTGGCATATCCCAGTGCCAGTTGGCCCACAGTGCCGGCGGCCAATTTACGCGCGATCACTTGCGCCAGTTCTACTTGCTCCAACACACCGCGGGCATAGGGCAGGAACGAACGTCCCTGAGCGGTGAGGGTGACCGTGCGGCTGGTGCGGTCAAACAGCTTGAACCCCAACTCTGCCTCCAGCGCAGAAATCTGCCGAGTCAGCGGCGGTTGGGCCAGATGCAGGCGAAGTGCCGCACGGCCGAAGTGCAGTTCTTCAGCGACCGTCAGAAAGTAACGCAGCTTGCGTAGGTCGAGCATCCTGATCCTTGGGTATCAATCGGTCGGAATTCGGTATTGGTTAAAGGCACGCCGGCCATTCTATAAAGGCCGCACAAAATAAAACGAGAGGTTTCATGAAACCGCGCCTGCATTGTGCCCGCCTTGCCCTGTTCCTGTGTGGCTGCGCGGCGTTCCTCAACCTCTACGCCACCCAGAGCATCCTGCAGGTGTTTGCGGCGCAGTTCGACATCAGCGCCAAGGCTGCCGGCTGGAGCATTACCGTGACCACGCTGGCGGTGGCGATCACTGCGCCATTTGTCAGCCACCTGACCCGACGCTTCGAGCAACGCACGGTGATAAGCCTGGCGGCGCTGTTGCTGGCGGGGCCGGCGTTGATGACGGCTTATGCTGACAGCTTCGCCGGAGTGTTGGTCTGGCGCTTTGTCGAGGGCATGCTGATCCCCATAGTGTTTGCCACGAGCGTGGCTTACATCGGCGATCGCTGGAGCGGTGGCACGGTGACTGAAGTCACCAGCCTGTATGTGGCGGGTACCGTGCTGGGTGGGTTCGCCGGGCGGTTCGTCACCGGAGTGGTGACCGAGTACGTGGGCTGGCGCGAAGCGTTTGAGTGGCTGGCCGTGTTGAGCTTGATGGTCGGCGGTTTTATCCAGTTTCTGCTGCCCGCCAATCGCCCGCGGGCGAAGCTGGCCAAGGCGGCTTGGTCAGGTGTTTTACGCACGCCGCTGATGGCTGCGTATGCCGTAGGTTTTTGCGTGTTATTTTCACAGGTCGCCGCCTTCACCTACGCAGGTTAGTACCTTGGCCTACCGCCTTTCAACCTCGGGCCTGCGGCCTTGGGAGCGCTGTACACCGTATTTCTGTTGGCGCTGATCGTGATACCCATCGCCGGCCGCCTCAGCAAAGCCCGCCCACAGGCAGAACTGCTGAGCATCGCCGCGGTGCTGGGCGTTTGTGGTTCGGCCCTGACCCTGGTGCCTTCCCTGGGGTGCATCGTGGTAGGCCTGGCCTTCAGCTCCACCGGCGTGTTCCTCGCCCAAGCCGCTGCCAATGCCTTCATCACCGCCAACGCTGGCGACAGCAAAGCAAGAGTAGTGGGGGTCTACCTGACCTGTTACTACCTGGGCGGTAGCTGCGGAGCTATCGTGCCGGCGCTGATTTGGGAGCGCTGGGGCTGGGCCGGGTGTGTGGGGCTGATCATCGGTTTGCAACTGCTGACCCTGTTGATCGCGTTGGTGGGCTGGAAGCCTGTCAAACCCGAACGGGTCAGTGCACAACGTTCTTGAATCTCAAATCCCAGGCATAAAAAAACCGGTCACCAGGGACCGGTTTCTATGCATCCTTCGCCAGATTTAGCCTGACGCAGGTGCCACTTTCAAGTGGAGCGGGTAGAGGGAATCGAACCCTCAACTAAAGCTTGGGAAGCTTTCGTTTTGCCACTAAACTATACCCGCTCAGAGCGGCTGACTTTGTACCAGATGTTCGCCGCAATTTGAAGTTTTTCTTTGAAAAATGTGTGGGTTGCGTGTGGCGAGGGCGCTTGTTCGCCGTCGCTAGTCTCCATTTCAAAGGGTAGCTGCATGCTGCGTCTGCCCCTGGTGATATCGCAGCCGGCTCACCTGTCGCTCTGGTTTCAAGAAGCCCACCACTGCCTCACGGCTATCCCGGCACGCCGCTTTGTGCTCCATATCCAGAAAGTGCCCCGTGGCCTGGATGGTGCTGAAGCTGCTCTTGGCCACATGCTGGCCAAACAGCCTGGCATCCTCGGCGCTGGTGTATTCGTCCCATTCGCCGTTCAAGAACAACACCGGAATGTCGATCTGTTTGGCCGCCCTGAGGTAGCACAGCCGGTCGCTGTTGAGTACGTGGCTGATGTGAAAGTGCATCTGCCCATATTCGTGCTCGGCCAGGTTGCTGACGTGGCGGTAGTTGAAGCGCTTGAACAGCGACGGCAGATGCTTGCCGATGGTGCTGTTGACCAGGTGGCCGACGCGGTCGCGGTCGAGGTTGCCGAGGTAGTCGACACCGCGCTCAAGGTAATCGCGCATCGGCGCATTGATCACTGGCGAGAATGAGCTGATCACGGCTTTTTCCACACGTCGAGGCCGGTGTGCAAGCGCGACCAGCGTGGCGGCACCGCCCCACGAAAAGGACAGCACATGCTCTGCGGCGAAGTGATCGAGCAGTTCCAGGAGAATCTGACCCTCAACTTCCTTTGTCAGCATCTGCTCATGGCGGTTATGGATTTTGGAACGGCCGGCGTAAGGCTGGTCGTACAAAACCACATTGAATTGCGGGTACAGGCTTTTCACGGTTTGAGCGAAGGACGCCGTGGTCGCCATGGAGCCGTTGACCAGGACGATGGTCTTTTCAGCCGCGTCCGCGCGATAGAACTCCGTGTACACCCGATACTGACCCTGTATATCCAGCACAGCGATTTCTGGCCTCATGTCGTAAGACTCCTGGCAAGCGGGTAGTGCGCGCAGATCACTCTGCACGAGCTTTGTGACAGGTAGGCATACGCCTTGAAATGAGGGCCCATGTCGGTCCGATGACGGCTGGCCGGCGGGTATTGTTATGAAGGGCGGTTTGCCGGGATGGCCCGCAGATCAAGCGCGGGCGAGGCAAGGTGTTTCTTGGAGATTATAGGGCGACTCATCAGTCATGATGTGGCGCAAGCCCTGAGTCAAGCAGCACAACCGGCAGGCCGCAAGTTGAACGGCCGGATTTTTGCCGGCGCTGGCCGAACGGTCGTCAGACCTGTCGGATTTCGTCGTCGGTCAATGGCCGGTATTGGCCCGGCGCAAGGCTTTTATCCAGAGCCAAGGGGCCCATCCGCTCGCGATGCAGGCCGGTCACCTTATTGTCGAAATGGCCAAACATCCGCTTCACTTGGTGATAGCGGCCTTCGATGATGCTCAAGCGCGCTGTCCTTGGGCCCAGCAACTCAAGTTCGGCAGGTTGGGTGGTGAGATCTTCGAAAGCGAAATACACACCCTCGGCAAAAGTCACCGCGTACTGTGCACCGATGTCCTGCTCGGTTTCCACGCGGTAAACCTTGGGCAACTTGGTCTGTGGTTGCGTCAGGCGCCGCGACCACTGGCCGTCGTTGGTAATCAGCATCAGGCCGGTGGTATTGAAATCCAGGCGACCGGCGATATGCAGCTCGGCCTTGTCTGGTACATCCAGCAAGTCCAGGACAGTGGGGTGTTGCGGGTCCGATGTGGCACTCACGCAGCCCTGGGGTTTGTGCAGCATGAAATAGCGCGCCGGTTTGCCTGCCTGCAGTACTTCACCGTCAACGCAGACATGGCTGAATTCGCGCACTGGATGATGAGGGTCGCTGATCTCGACCCCGTCGACGGTCACCCGGCGCCCCGCCAGCAGCAGGCGCACTTGCTGGCGATTGAACTGCGCCAGGTTGCTGAGGAAACGATCAACGCGCATTGCGGTTACGCAACTGTTCGTCCGCCTGGGCACAGCGCGGGCACAGGCAGGCTTTATTGCGCAGTTCATCGGACAAGGCTTCAAGCACCGCCGGATCGATGGTTACGCTGAAGCACCAGCAGGGCTGGTCGGCGGTACGCGGATCGGCCAGGGTGCAGTCGTTGCGAGCGCCGCAGGCAGGGCAAAGGGTGGGTGTGGTCATCGGTCGGTTCAGGCAGGAATCGGGCAGGGGCGCACAAGTCCTTGCACGATACAGCGCCGCTGAGTCCGGTTCCATCGCCGCGTCCTGAAGGCGAGCATTCACTTCGTCTGAAACAGATGTTTCGACTTGTGTCGTAGGCGCACCAGATTCGGTTTTTGATGTCAGATATTTCGTCATTCAGTGAAGGCTGAATGCCGCTCTCCAGCGTCGCTGGAGGAGCTCTTCCGCGGTCCAGGAGGCCGCCATGTATAGACGACTGCTGCTTATCGCTTTGCTCGGCCTGACCTTGTCAGCTTGTGTGCCCTACTACGATGGAGGCGCCACTTACTATCGCTCCGAAGTCTATACCGCACCGGCGCCCGCCTATTATTACGGCGGCCCGCGTTATTCTCCCTATGGGCGCAGTTATTACACCCCAGCGCCTCGCTACTATGCACCACAACCTCGCTATTATTCGGCGCCGCGTTATTACCAGCCGGCCCCGCGTTATTACCCAAGGGCGGGTTACCGACCTTACTCCAATCAAGGGTGGGGTAATCGCTGGGGCAACGGCGGGCATGGCGGGCATGGGCGTGGTTCCGATCACGGAGGTGGCCGCGGCGGTCATCGTTAAATATCTTGAAAAACAAGCGGCGCATCAAGCGCCGTTTTTTATAGGTACCGTATGTCCGTACTGTCAGATTTAACAGCTATCTTTGAGGCGATAGCTGTATTTCACTAGCGAAAAGCCCTGCGCTTTGCGTGGTGAAACTGAGCAGATGGAATCCCTATGTTCAAACAACTTATTTGCGTGCTCCTGCTGACGAGCTGCATCGTTGCATCGGCCATAGCGGAGCAAGGCTGTCCTTACCCGGTGCAGGTCTTGTATGTCGACGGGCATTATCGCGTCGAGGATAACGGCCTGCGGTGGCAAAGCCCGAAGGTCAAGTATCGGGGCCTTATCGACGGATTCATCGGCGCGGTCTTCATACCGGGTGAGGACGAGCAGAGGGAAAACGGCTACATGGATAAGTGCATCTACCGCACCGGTTGGGACGGGGTTGTAGCGCTGAGGCCCTACAAGGACAGTAAAATTATCAACATGTCATTGACCAGCACCTTGTATTGGGAACTGCGGCCCGGCGCGTTCACACTGCCGGTATATACCTGCACGGACAGCCAGCCGGACAACTGCGCTTTCAACGTCAACGACAAGCGAACGGACCTGTCAGTAGTCAGATAAATCCGCCAGAGGATTCCTACCTTCCCATGCCTTGCTGAAATGCGCGTGCACCACCGCTTCCGGAAGGGTATTGATATCCGGCCAATGCCAATGAGGTGTCTGGTCCTTGTCGATCAGGCGTGCTCGAACACCTTCGGCGAACTCTGGATGACGGCAGCAATTGAGGCTCATGGTGTACTCCATCTGAAACACCTGTGCCAGGGATAGATGACGGGCACGCTGAATCTGCTCCCACACCAGGTGTGCCGTCAGCGGGCAGCCTTCACTGAGGGTTTTACCCGCGCGGGCCAAGAGCGGATCGCTGTGATCACGCAACAGGCTCAATGCACGCCAGGCACACCGTATATCACCCACATCCAGCCATTCGTCGATCAGCCCACGGCGCGGCAACCATTGCGCTTCGGGTTGGTGGCCGACCGCTTCCTGGGAAAGGGCCTTGAGCAAACTGTTGAGCTGCATTGCGGCCTGTTCCTGCCAGTTCAGTTGCAGCAAACCGTCAAGCAGCTCGTCTTGCTGGTCATCACGCAGGAAGCGGTCAGCCAGGCCCAGTTCCAGGGCATCGCGGCCGTTGACATGAGTACCGGTAAGGCCCAGGAACAAACCGAGCTTGCCCGGCAGGCGAGACAGAAACCAGCTGGCACCTACATCCGGGTACAACCCGATGCTGATCTCGGGCATGGCCAGGCGACTGCTCGGCGTAACAATACGTACCGAGGCACTTTGCAACAAACCCATGCCACCGCCCAATACATAGCCGTGGCCCCAGCAAATCAGCGGCTTGGGGTAGGTATGCAAGCGGTAGTCGAGGCGATATTCGGCAGCAAAAAACTGCGCGGCCAGGGCCGGTACTTTGCCGGGTTGTTCACGGCACTCCTGAGCCAGGCTGCGCACTTCACCCCCAGCGCAAAAGGCTTTTGGCCCGTTGCCGCGCAACAACACACAGGCGATTTGCGGGTCGTTGGCCCAGGCATCCAGGCGTTCTGCCAACGCCAGAATCATGGGCAGGGAGAGGGCGTTGAGGGATTTTTGAGCGTCCAGGCTGGCGATGCCTATGCGCGCACCGCCGTTGCCGGCCAGTTCTTCGAAGTGCAGGTTCATTGTGACCTCAATCGAGAAGGTGAAGGATGAGTATGATCCCTTCGTGGGAAAGTGCCGGTGGTGTGTCAGATCAATTGACAAGCGGGGTCGGCTTTCCTAGGGTTCGCCTCATTCTTTTTTACAAGACAATTCAACTATGACCGATGGCGACCGTATCAAACTCGAACCCAGCTGGAAACACGCCTTGCGCGATGAGTTCGAGAAGTCCTACATGGCCCAGTTGCGCGAATTCCTGCGCCAGGAACATGCCGCCGGCAAAGAGATCTACCCGCCCGGTCCGTTGATTTTCAACGCTCTCAATTCAACGCCCCTGGACAAGGTCAAGGTCGTGATCCTCGGCCAGGACCCCTACCACGGTCCCGGCCAGGCCCATGGCCTGTGCTTTTCGGTACAACCGGGGGTGCCGGCGCCGCCGTCGCTGGTCAATATCTATAAAGAGCTCAAGCGCGACCTGAACATCGACATCCCCAACCACGGCTACCTGCAAAGCTGGGCCGATCAGGGCGTGCTGATGCTCAACACCACCATGACCGTGGAGCGCGCCAACGCCAACGCCCATGCGGGCAAGGGCTGGCAGTTCTTCACCGATCGGATTATCGAGGTAGTCAGCGAGCATCAGCCGCACCTGGTGTTCCTGCTGTGGGGCGCTCATGCTCAAAGCAAGCAGAAGCTGATCGATGCCACCAAGCATCTGGTGCTGACGTCGGTGCATCCGTCGCCGTTGTCGGCGTATCGCGGGTTTCTGGGCTGCGGGCATTTCAGCCGGGCTAACAAGTTTCTTGAACAGAATGGCGAGGCACCGATCGAGTGGCGGCTGCCGCCACTCTGAACCGGACGACCATGGCTACAGACGGACTTGCGACACTGTGCTATTGCCAATATTGGCCACGTAGGCGGTTCGGCCGTTGGGTGTCACGACGATGCCCCGCGGTTTGTTGAAGCCTGTGAGGGTGTCCGTTACGGTTTGTGTGCGGGTGTGGAGGATACTCACGCGATCGCCATCGGTTTCCGTGATGTAGGCGAATTCGAGCATCGTATGAAATGCCACCTGATAGGGGCCTAGCAAACCGTCCAGTATGGTACTGACCTGTGCGGCGGAGGTATTGCCGATATAGACCTCACCACGGTCCTGGTAGGTGATGTAGACACGTGCGTTGAAGCGAGCGTGAGCAATGGAGGTAGGTTGACCGGCAACGGTATTGGTTTGGGTCACAACCCTGTTGGTCCCCAGGTGGATGCTGGTCCACCCATCCAAATCCGAGGCAAGGTGTAAACGGGCGTTGCCGGGTGCTATCGCTATCTCTCGAGGGTAACGCACTGGGGTGGTGGCGATTCGCTGATGATTGGCGGTATCGATCACCACCACTTCCGATGCGGCGTGGTCGGCGACGTACAAGCGTGCTCCGGTAGAATTCAAGGCCAAACCATTGATGGCAGTAAACCCCCTGATCTGGTCACTGACGGTATCGGTCAAGGTGTCTATCACTGTGATCGGCGTATTGCTGGCCTGGCTGTTATCGCTGGCGTAAAGGCGCGGGGCCGTGGGGTGCATGGCCAGCCAAATGGGGGATCCCACATTGGTGATGGTCCTGACGACGCTAAAGTTCGCTGTGTCGATGACAGTAATGCCTTGTGGCAATGTGGAGCTTGCGACATACAGACGCGTTCCATCCCCATTGAGTACAAGGCGATTGGGGGAACCATGGACGGTAATCGTATTGACGATTGCGGCGGGTTCTTCATTCTCGTTTTCGAGCGTTGTTTCGGTTGGGGTCACCACGATTGCGCTCCTCAAAGGGAAGTCGCGCCATGGAACACCTGATAAGGTGAGCTTGGCTAGCTGTGAAGAGTGCCAGTTCAGACAAACGGTCGTGGCCCCTGAGGGGCCACTTCCAGAGTTAAGATTGGCGGTTCCAGTGCCTGAACAACGGCTCTGCCAAAAACAGCACAAACAGCAGACGCATCACCTGCATTGCTGTCACCAACGGCACCGACAATTGCAGGGTCTCTGCCGTCAGGCTCATCTCGGCAATGCCGCCAGGCATCATGCCCAACGTCAGTGAGCGCAGGTCCAGGTGGGTCAGCGCACTCAACCCTACCGCTGCCAACGTGGCGAGCGCCATGGTCAAGGCCGTGCCAATCAAGGTGCGGCCCATGAACGCCGGGGCGCTGCGGAAGAACTGCCGATTGAAGTGGCAGCCCAAACCGCTGCCGATCAGCCATTGGCCGATCTGGCTGCCGCCGTCGGGTAGGCCGATGTGCAAGTCCCACGTCACACTGGCGATGGCGCTCACCAGCAACGGCCCGAACAGCCAGGGATTGGGTTGGCGCAAACGCTGCCAGCCCCAGGCCACCAGCGCACCTACCGGGAACAGCAGGGCCAGCCAGGCCCAGTCCACAGGCGCCGGGTGAAACTGCGGTGCACCGCCGCCCAGCAAATACTTGAAGATCGCCGGCACACACAACACCACCACCAGCACACGCAGGCTTTGCCCTGCCGCCACCCGGCTGAGTACCGCACCATTGCGGGCGCCCAGGTTGACCATCTCCCCGGAGCCGCCCGGCATACTCGAGAAAAACGCCGTGGCGCGGTCTTCACCGCTGCGGCGCATCAGCCACACACCCACCACGCTCGACAAACTGGTGACCAGCGCCCCGAAGAAGATCAGGCCGAAGTGGCTCATCACCTGTTCGATCACCACGGGCGTGAAGTGCAGGCCGATGCCGATGCCCACCACCCATTGGCCGCACTTGCGCCCGCCGGGAATCTCCGCCAATTGCCAGGGCGTGAGGCAGCGAACCAGGATGATCGCCAGCAACGCGCCGACCATATACGGCAAAGGCCAGCCGACGAGGCTGGCCAGGTAACCGCCGGCCAGGCCGACCAGCGGTGTTCCCCACCAATGTTTGAAGGTGACTTCAGACATCGGCTACGGCACGGCGCTGCAAGGAGCGCTTGCGCCAGATACGCAGCAATGGCACGAGCAGCATGATGGCGGTCAGTACCCATACACCGAAGGTGATCGGGCTCGACCACAGGATCTCCAGCGCGCCATTGGAAATCGACAATGCGCGACGCAGGTTCTGCTCCATCAGACCACCGAGGATAAAGCCCAGCAGCAACGGCGACAGTGGGAAGTCCAGCTTGCGCAGGATGTAGCCGAAGATGCCGATGGCGATCATCAGGAACAGATCGAAGGTGGTGGCATGGACGGCGTACACGCCAATCGCGGTGATGATAGCGATCACCGGTACCAGCGCCCAGTTCGGCACGGCAAGGATGCGCGTGAAGATACGGATCATCGGGATGTTGAGGACCACCAGCATGATGTTGGCAATAAACAACGAGGCGATCAGGCCCCAGACGATATCAGGTTGCTGTTGAAACAGCAGCGGACCGGGGGTGATGTTGTACAGCGACAGCGCGCCGATCATCACGGCCGTGGTACCCGAGCCGGGAACGCCGAGGGTCAGCATCGGCACCATGGCGCCGCAGACAGAAGCGCCGATGGCGGTTTCCGGTGCGGCCAGGCCGCGCATGTCGCCTTGGCCGAATTTGCCGCTGGCGCCGGCGATACGTTTTTCGGTCATGTAGGCCACGGCCGAGGCCATGGTCGCGCCGGCACCGGGCAACACGCCGATGATAAAGCCCGACACCCCGCAACGCAGGTTCACGGTCAACACCGACAAGGCTTCCTTGACGTTAAACATCATGCGCCCGGTGGCTTTCACCGCTTCCTGGCCGCGGTGAGTTTTCTCCAGCAGCAGCAGGATTTCACTGATGGAGAACAGGCCCAGCACCAGCACCACGAACTGGATGCCGTCGGTCAGGTGAATATTGTCGCCGGTAAAGCGGTACACACCACTGTTGGCGTCGATGCCCACGCAGGCAAGGAACAGGCCGATCAGCGCCGACACAAAGGTTTTCAGTGGTTTGTCACCGGCCATGCCGCCCAGGCAGACAATCGCAAATACCATCAACACGAAGTATTCCGCCGGCCCAAAGGCAATTGCCCATTTGGCCAGCAGCGGGGCGAACAGCACCATGCCGCAGGTGGCGATAAAAGCACCAATGAACGAGCTCCAGGCAGACAGCGACAACGCCACGCCGGCCATACCTTTACGAGCCATCGGGTAGCCGTCGAGGGTGGTCATCACGGTGGAGGCTTCGCCCGGGATATTAAGCAGGATCGAGCTGATCCGGCCGCCGTATTCACAACCCAGGTACACGGCTGCCAGCAGGATCAGCGCTGACTCGGGCGGCAGGCCCAGGGCAAACGCGATGGGGATCAACAGTGCCACACCGTTGATCGGTCCCAGGCCCGGCAGCAGGCCGACCACGGTGCCGATCAGGGTGCCGCACAATGCGGTTACCAGGTTGTAGGGGCTCAGCGCGACGCCGAAACCCTGGCCCAAATAGCCAAAAGTATCCATATCAGTTCTCCAGAACGTCGAGCAGACCGAGGGGCAGTGGCACATCCATGGTTTTATCGAACAACAGATAAAGACCGATGCTCATCAAGGTGATGATGACCACGCTGTGCAACCAGCGGCCGCCATACAGCCGCGCCATCGGAATACCGATCAGCATGCTGCTGAGAATGAAACCCAGGGATTCGAAAGTGCTGGCAAACACCAGCAGCAAAGCCACGCAAATCCCGATTTTGATCAGGGTCGGGCGGTCCAAAGCTGGCTCATCGTCGGTGTGCTTGGTCGGTTGCGGACGAATCAGCATGTAGATCAGCGCCAGGCCCATCAGCCCAATCAGCAGCAGGGGGAAAGCCCGAGGCCCTACCGGTTCGTAGGAAAAGGCCGCCTGATACGGCCAGGCCATCAATGCCAGGCCGATACAGGCCAATAACATCACGGCAGCGAAAATGCGTTGAAAGAGCATGGAAAACTCCTGGGCCACGCCCTCGATGCGTGAAGGCGTGGCCGCGCGAACAGGTAGGCAATTACTGGATCAGGCCGAACTCTTTGGCCAATACTTTGTAGTCGGCCACCTGTTTCTTCACGTAGGTGTCCAGTTCCGGGCCGGTCATGGCGAACGGGAACAGCTCGCGTTGGTCACGCAGCTTGGCGAAGTCCTCGGATGCCAGCAGTTTGTCGAACGCGTCTTTCCACCAGGCATAGTCGGCATCGCTGACTTTTGGCCCAAGGTAGAAACCGCGTACCACCGGCCAGACGATGTCGTAGCCTTGCTCCTTGGCCGTCGGAATATCTTTCATTTCCGGCTCGTCCAGGCGCTTTTCAGCGAACACGGCCAGTAGGCGCATATCGCCGCTTTGGATGTGTGGCATGGAGTCGGAAATGTCGGTACTGCCTACCTGGATATGGCCGCCCAGCAGCGCCGTGGCGATTTCGCCGCCACCTTCGAGCGCCACATAACGCAGGTCACGCGGGTTGATGCCGGCGGCCTTGGCGATCAGTGCGGTTTGCATCCAGTCCTGGCTGCCGACGGTGCCACCGGAACCAATCACCACCTTGCTCGGATCTTTCTTCAACGCCTGGACCAGATCGTCGAGGGTCTTGTAGGGCGAGTCGCTTTTCACCGCGATGGCGCCGTAGCTGGTGCCCACCGCCGCCAGCCAGCGCACGTTGGTTTCGTCGAAGCGACCGAACTTGCCTTGGGCCAGGTTCAACAGCGAACCACTGGACCAGGCCACCAAAGTGCCTGCGTCCGCAGGGCGCTGGGCAACCACTGCGTTGTAGGCCACCGCGCCAACGCCGCCGGGCATGTAGGTCACACGCATCGGCTTGCTCAGCAGCTTCTGGTTGACCAGCGCGCTTTGCGCCAGCTTGCAGGTCAGGTCGAAACCGCCGCCAGGTGAGGCCGGGGCGATGCATTCCGGGCGCTTGGGTTCGTCAGCGGCCAGCAGTTGGCCGGCGAACAGCAGGCAGCCGGCGGCGAGGGCAAATTTACGCACTGAAGGGTTCATGGTTATCTCCATCGTTGTTGTTATAAGGTTTTAGTACCAACGCACATTTACCAAAGGGCAATGCTATAGCTGACCAGCAAGCGCATTTCATCCGCATCGCGGGCTGAATAGTTGGAGCGGTAGGTCGCGTTACGCAGGCGCACGGCCACATCCTTGAACGTGCCGCTTTGCACCACGTACTTGATCTCGCTGTTGCGCTCCCACTCTTTGCCCGTTTGGCCGTTCTTGAGCTTGATGTTGTCGCCCGACAGGTAACGGCTCATGAAACTCAGGCCTGGAATCCCCAGCTTGGCGAAGTCGTAGTCGTAGCGTGCCTGCCAGGAGCGTTCTTCGGCGCCGGCAAAGTCGTTGATCTGTACGAAGTTGACCAGGTACGGGTCGCTGCCATCCACATACGGAAAGGCGCTGTCGCCGGACATGTGCTGGTAGCCGGCGCTGAGCTTATGGCCATTGAGGGCATAGCTGAACAGGCCGTTGAGGGATGTGTTGTCGATATTGCCGCCGCGGGCGCTACCGGTGTCGTCACTGATGGCCATGCGCAGGTCGGCGGCAAACGTGCCGGGGCCCATCGGGCGCGCGGCGACCAGGCCGAGGAAATGCTGGCGGTACACGTCATCGAGTTGGGCGAAGTGATAGCTGCCGGTGATTTTGTCGGCGAACTTGTAGTCCACGCCGCCGAAGTTGAAGTGCTTGCCGGTGGCGCCACTGAGGAAGCGGCTGTTCTTGTTATTGAGCGCAATATCTTCGTAATTGGTGTCGTCGCGGTCCTTGGCCTTATCCAGGCGGCCACCAGTGAACACAAGGTTCTTGAATTCCTTGGACGTCAGCAGGCCACCGTTGAAGGTCTGCGGCAGGATGCGACCGTCGTTGGGCTTGAGGATTGGCAATTCGGGTATCAGCGCGCCGATCTTCAGCTCGGTGGCGGAGATTTTCACTTTGCCGGTCAGGCCCAGCTTGGAGTACTCATTGGCGGCACGGCCGTCGTCGTGGGTCGGCAGCAGGCCGGTGCCGGTGCGGTCGGGGCTGGAGTCGAGCTTGATGCCGAGCATACCCAGCGCATCCACGCCAAAACCGACAGTGCCGTCGGTGTAGCCCGATTGCAGGTTGAGCATGAAACCCTGGGCCCATTCGTCGCGTTTGGATTGCTGCGCACGGGTACCGTCGCGAAAGTCGCGGTTGAAGTACATGTTGCGGGTTTCCAGGGTCGCGGTACTGTCTTCGAAGAAGGCAGCCTGGCTTAGCGGCGAAAAGCCGGCGAGGGCGCAAGCACTGGCGAGAGCGGTGTGGCTCAGACGGCAAGAACGAACAGGCGTGCAAGCCTGGGGCTGTGTCGACAGCATCGTGATGGACTCCGTTATTGTTCTTATTTTTGGCGAAAACGCTTCGAGGCGTTTTTCGGGCGCTACGGGTGAGGCAGCTCGGCGGGCAGAAACCACCGTAGCTGGATGCTAAAGGGCGAAGCTTTCACTAACCTTTCAATTGTCTTTCAATGTTTTCGGGCTTCACAGGGCAGGTTGCGCCTGTAAACTCGCCGGCCAGCGGGCCAATAAAACGCCGCGCCGACCACTCCTCATGAGGTAGAAATCCATGCGTGTCCTCCTGGTTGAAGACCATCTGCAACTTGCCGAAAGTGTTGCGCAAGCGCTCAAGGGCATGGGTCTGACCGTCGACGTGCTGCACGATGGTGTGGCCGCGGACCTGGCCTTGGGCAGCGAGGAATACGCGGCGGCGATCCTCGATGTGGGCCTGCCGCGCATGGATGGTTTCGAGGTGCTGGCGCGCTTGCGGGCCCGAGGGAAAAACCTGCCGGTGCTGATGCTGACGGCACGCAGTGATGTCAAAGACCGCGTGCACGGCCTGAACCTGGGCGCCGACGACTACCTCGCCAAGCCGTTCGAACTGACAGAGCTGGAAGCGCGGGTCAAGGCGCTGCTGCGCCGCAGTGTATTGGGCGGGGAGCGCCAGCAGACGTGCGGGGTGCTGGTATACGACCTGGACACACGACGCTTCACGGTTGGCGGTGAATTGATGACGTTGACCTCCCGCGAACAAGCCGTACTCGAAGCCTTGATCGCCCGACCGGGCCGCGTGATGAGCAAAGAGCAATTGGCCTCTCAGGTTTTCGGTCTGGACGAGGAGGCCAGCCCCGATGCCATCGAAATCTACGTGCACCGCCTGCGCAAGAAGCTCGACGGCCAGCCCATCGCCATCGTGACGTTCCGCGGCTTGGGCTACTTGCTGGAAGCCCGCGATGCATAAGCCCAGCAGTCTGCGCTGGCGCTTGCTGTGGAACCTGGCGCTGTTGCTGGTGCTGTTGATGCTCGCCAGCGGCATGAGCGCCTACTGGAACGGGCGCGAAGCCGCCGACACGGCCTATGACCGCACGCTGTTGGCTTCGGCGCGCACCATTGCCGCAGGCTTGACCCAGGTGGACGGCACCCTCAGCGCCAATGTGCCGTATGTGGCCCTCGACACTTTCGCCTACGACAGTGCCGGGCGCATCTATTATCAGGTCAACGATATCCATCAGAAGCTGATTTCCGGTTACGAAAACCTCCCAGGCCCGCCGCCCGGCACTCCCCGCACCGACGATTACCCGGCCTTGGCGCGCTTCTACAACGCCATGTACCAGGGCCAGCACGTGCGAGTGGTGAGCCTGCTCAAGGCCGTTTCCGAGCCGAACATGAATGGGATGGCCGAGATTCGTGTCGCGGAGACCGACGAAGCACGCGTTGCCATGGCCCGCAGCTTGATGGCCGACACGTTGCTGCGCCTGGGGATGCTGGCCATCGGCGCGTTGCTGCTGGTGTGGTTTGCGGTGAGCGCTGCACTGCGTCCGCTCGAACGCCTGCGTACAGCGGTGGAAGAACGCCAACCCGATGATTTGCGGCCGCTGCCATTGGTGGAAGTTCAGGATGAGTTCGGCCCGCTGGTGCGCTCCCTCAACCATTTCACCGAACGTCTGCGCGGCCAGTTCGAGCGCCAGGCCCAGTTTATTGCCGATGCAGCCCACGAACTGCGTACGCCCTTGGCGGCGCTCAAGGCTCGCCTGGAACTGGGCTTGCGTGCCCAGGAGCCGTCCACCTGGCACAGCACCCTGGAAAGCGCTGCCCAGGGCACCGACCGCCTGACCCATCTGGCTAATCAATTGTTGTCCCTGGCCCGTATCGAAAACGGTGCCCGAGCCATTGCTGAAGGAGGCGCGCAGTTGCTCGACCTCAGCCAGTTGGCGCGCGAACTGGGCATGGCCATGGCGCCGCTGGCTCACGCACGCGGGGTGGCCCTGGCACTGGAGGCGGACGAGCCGGTCTGGTTGCGCGGTGAACCGACGCTGTTGAATGAGCTGCTGAGCAATCTGGTGGACAACGCTATGGCCCATACGCCACCTGGCGGCAATGTGATTTTGCGCGTGACCGCGCCGGCGGTGCTGGAGGTTGAGGATGATGGCCCAGGCATCCCGTTGGATGAGCGGGACCGGGTATTCGAGCGCTTTTATCGCCGTAGCCAGCAGGGCATGGGGTCGGGCTTGGGGCTGGCAATTGTCGGGGAGATCTGCCGTGCGCACCTGGCGCAGATCAGCCTGCATGATGGCGAGTTGGCTGGGTTGAAAGTGCGCGTGAGTTTTATCGCCGGTTGATCAGTAGAACATCGACCGTGCTTCATCCAGTTCGGTGCGCGATTTCTCGCTGTAGAGATCAATTCGCAGCTTTTTCATCGCAGGTACGCTGGTAATGTCGACTTTCGCCAGCGGATGGTCGGTGTTGTGATGGCAGTAGAGCACGGCGATCTGCACCAGATCCACATAGTCGAGTGTGGCAGAGTTGCGTTCCAGGTTCAGGTACTGGCCCGGCAGTTTCGCCAGCATTTCGGGGAAGTCCCAGCCACTCAGCAGTTTGTCGCCCAGTAACGGATGAATGCTTTCGATGACGTGGTTGAGGCTGACCGGGTCGGAAAGCAGCTCGTAGTGGTCTTCGGCGTAGGTGAGGATCGGCAGCACGCCGATCTGATGCACCAACCCGCCGAGGGCCGCCTGGTCGGCCTTGAGGTGACTATGCCGGCGACACAAGGCATAGCTGACGCCGGCGACTTCCAGGCTACGGCACCACACATCGCGCATTTTCTGTGCGACCACTTCGGAGCGGGCGTGAAAAATCTGCTCCATCACCAGGCCGATGGCCAGGTTGCTGCTGTAGTTGGTGCCCAGCCGCGTGATGGCCGTGTGCAGGTCGGTGACTTCCTGGCTCGCCCGTAACAGCGGGCTGTTGACCACCTTGATCAGGCGCGCCGACAGGGCGGTGTCGCGACTGATCACCTTGCTCAAATGACTGATGCTGATCTCAGGGTCTTCGGCGGCCTGGCGAATTTTCAGGGCCACCTCCGGCAATGTCGGCAGAACCAGGTCATCGTTGTCGATGGCCGTCACCAACGCCTGTTGGACTTTTTCCGCCAGCTTGTTCATTCATGCTCTCTAGGGTGCTGCAAAAAGGTATGGCGATTAACGCTGGATCTCGCGATCACGGTCCAGTTGGTAAGGCAGATCAAGCAGCTGCAGGCCGGGCCCTTCCAGGCTGCCTGTACGCACGTCGCCACTCTCGGCAGCTTCGGCTTGCAGCACAGCGAGAAGTTCAATCGACTGGTCAGCTTTTGCCGCGATCACGACCTCGCCAACCGCGCTGTTATGGCCTGGGGAAAACAACGGCGTGCCGGGCTCGGGTAATTGCGTGGCTTCAAGGCTCAGTCGATACAGGCGTCGCTTGAGTTTGCCCAGGTATTGCATGCGCGCGACGATTTCCTGGCCGGTGTAGCAGCCTTTCTTGAAACTGACGCCGCCCACGGCTTGCAGGTTGAGCATCTGCGGGATGAACAGTTCGCGGGTCTGCGCCATTACCTGGCCGATACCCGCGCGAATCTGGCCAAGTAGCCAGGCATTCAACTCAGCCTGTGGCAATTGTGCGGCCAGTTGGTTGCGCACGGTGTCGGCTTGTTCGGTGGGCACCCAGAGTTCGGCACGGCCAGGGGACACGCGAATAGCGATCAAGGTGTCGGTGCGCACCACGCTGTCGGTTTCGGCGGGTAGCGTCAGGCCAAGGGCGGCCAGGGACGCGTCTGCGTTCGCCAATCCGAAGCGTACCCAGGCGGCGCTTTCGTCGGTAAGTTTGGATTTGGAGAACACCGCGTATTTCTTCAGGTCTGCCAACTGCGGTTCGAGCAGCTCCGTGGCCATGGCCAGGAGTACGCCGTCACCTTGCAGCAGGATGCGGAAGCTGGACTGCATCCGGCCTTTTTGCGTGCAGCGCGCGCCCAGGCTGGCCTGGGTATCACTCAGGTAATTGAGGTTGCAGGTCAGCTGGCCTTGCAGGAATTTGGCAGCATCAGAACCGCGGACGGCGAGAACGCCTTCGTGGGACAGGGGGCAGAAGAAAGCAGAGTCAGCCATGGGTCATCGCAGGTTAAAAAATCATGGGTGCATCATAGAGGGGCGTCCGGCAAATGCATAGTTTCGTCGCGGGCGACCAAAGCCGACTGTTCCGGTGTCGCCGGGCCTGTATACTTGCGCTCTATTTGAGGAGGGCTCCATGGTCGAAGATGTAGAAATCAATCGCCTCTACTGGCACAGCCGTCGTGGCATGCTGGAGCTGGATGTGTTGTTGGTGCCTTTCACCAAAGAGGTGTACGCAACGCTCGATCAGGTGGACCGCGAGCTCTACGTCAGGTTGCTGACCTGTGAAGATCAGGACATGTTCGGCTGGTTCATGGAGCGCGCTGAATCTGAAGATCCAGAGCTGCAGCGCATGGTTCGGATGATCCTGGATCGTGTCCAGCCCAAGTAATCGTTTTGAATGCCGCTGGCAGGCCTCGCGGCGGTTGCTGGCGGCGTATCTGCTTGCCCTGCTGATCGCACTGGGCAGCCTGCTGGTTTTGAACCTGCCTTATTCGAGCCTCGGCATCCTGTTATGCCTGGCACACTGTGCGTGGGTGCTACCGCGCCATGTTCTGCTTACTCACCGTTCGTCGATTCGTGGCCTGCGCCGCGACGAAGATGGCTGGCAGTTATGGAACTCTGCGCGCGGCTGGCACGCCGTGCAACTTCGCCCCGACAGCCTGGCGTTACCGTTGATCGTGGTGTTGCGTTATCGCGTGCAGGGTGAGCGGCGAGTACGCGCGGTCTGTGTGCCCAAGGACGCGCAGGCCGCCGATGTGCATCGGCGCCTGCGGGTACGCCTGAAGTTCAGCCGCCGTAGGTGGTTGGCACCAGAATAGTGTCGCGGGCTTCGGGCAACATCTGCGGATAATCGAGGGTGTAATGCAGGCCCCGGCTTTCCTTGCGCTCCATGGCTGAGCGGATCATCAACTCGGCTACTTGCGCCAGGTTGCGTAATTCGATCAGGTCGCGGCTGACTTTATAGTTGCTGTAGAACTCGTCGATCTCGTCCAACAGCAAACGTACCCGGTGCTGCGCCCGTTGCAGGCGCTTGTTGGTGCGCACAATGCCCACGTAGTCCCACATGAAACGCCGCAACTCGTCCCAGTTGTGCGCGATGATCACGTCTTCGTCCGAATCGGTGACCTGGCTGGCGTCCCAGCGGGGCAGGGCGGCTGGAACCTTGATGCGCGGCAGTTGTTCAAGGATATCCGCTGCTGCCGAGCGAGCGTACACGAAGCACTCGAGCAGCGAATTGCTGGCCATGCGGTTGGCGCCGTGCAGACCGGTAAAGCTGGTTTCGCCGATGGCGTAGAGGCCGGGCACGTCGGTGCGCCCGTGCTGGTCAACCATCACGCCGCCGCAGGTGTAGTGCGCGGCCGGCACTACCGGGATCGGGCCTTTGGTGATATCGATATTGAACGTCAGACAGCGTTCATAGACGGTCGGGAAGTGGGCCTTGATAAACGCTTCGGGCTTGTGGCTGATGTCCAGGTAGACGCAATCGATCCCCAGACGCTTCATCTCGTGGTCGATGGCGCGGGCGACAATGTCGCGCGGTGCCAGCTCGGCGCGTGGGTCGAAGCGCTGCATGAAGCGCTCGCCATTGGGCAGCTTCAAGTGCGCACCTTCGCCGCGCAGGGCTTCGGTGATCAGGAAACTCTTGGCTTGCGGGTGATACAGGCAGGTGGGGTGGAACTGATTGAACTCCAGGTTGGCCACCCGGCAGCCCGAGCGCCAGGCCATGGCAATGCCGTCACCGCAGGCGCCGTCAGGGTTGCTGGTATAGAGGTAAACCTTGGCTGCCCCGCCCGAGGCAAGAATAGTGAAGCGCGCCCCGTAGGTATCGACTTCGCCACTGGTGCGATTGAGTACGTAGGCGCCGAGACAGCGCTCGCCCGCAAGGCCTAGGCGTTTTTCGGTGATCAGGTCGACAGCGACGCGTTGCTCCAGCAATTGGATGTTGGGCCGTTGGCGAGCCTGGTCGAGCAGGGTCTTGAAAATCGCGGCACCCGTGGCGTCGGCGGCGTGAATGATACGGCGATGGCTGTGGCCGCCTTCGCGTGTCAGGTGGAACTCAAAGCCGCCGTCGTCGCTGCCGGCATGTTCATCACGGGTGAAGGGCACACCTTGGTCGATCAGCCATTGGATGGCTTCCCGGCTGTGCTCGACGGTGAAGCGCACGGCCTCCTCATTGCACAGGCCGCCGCCAGCGTTAAGGGTGTCTTCGACATGCGATTGCACCGTGTCGGTGTCGTCCAGTACCGCCGCGACACCGCCCTGGGCCCAGAATGTCGAGCCGTTGGCCAGGTCGCCTTTGCTCAAAACCGCAATGCGCAGGTGGCTGGGTAGGGTCAGGGCAAGGCTCAAGCCGGCTGCGCCGCTGCCGATCACCAGCACATCGTGTTGAAACTGTTGGCTCATTGGAAGGATTCCGCAAAAAGCGATCCGAAGGAGCGGCGCAAACAGGACGCCTGGATCGGCGAATCAAAGGGTCACACGGGCCACTAGTATATAGAGGGGTGGAGCGGCACAATAGCCACGCATTCGTGGCATTGTGAGATTATGCTGCGCAGCTTTGGGAAACAGCCGGTTGGCGGGACGGGAACTTTTTGCATGGGCCCCGACTCAATAGCAGGTTGCCCGAAAGCTGGGAAAACGTTGAGTTTATTGGCCCGTCGGGAGCATTGGACGCGTCACGAAACCGGCGACAAGATTATTCGCGCAGCCGGCCCCGCCCGGGCTGCGTTTTTCGTGTGTGCCAAATCAGTGCATGCCGGAAACTTGCTTGAAGGGGGAGAACTTTTGCGAAAAGCCCGAGTCTATGTTTGCAAGCCTGATCGTTTAGTTATGCAAGCCTCCTTCAAGTACAACGAGGAGTGTTCATGCTAACCCAGGAAGAGGATCAGCAGCTGGTCGAGCGCGTACAACGCGGCGACAAGCGAGCATTTGATCTGCTAGTGCTGAAATACCAGCACAAAATTCTCGGGTTGATCGTGCGGTTTGTGCACGACACCCATGAAGCGCAGGACGTTGCACAGGAAGCCTTTATCAAGGCGTACCGTGCACTTGGAAATTTCCGCGGTGATAGTGCGTTTTATACGTGGCTATATCGCATCGCCATTAACACGGCGAAGAACTATCTGGTGTCTCGCGGCCGCCGCCCACCAGACAGTGATGTCAGTTCAGAAGATGCTGAATTTTACGATGGTGATCACGGCCTCAAAGATCTCGAGTCGCCGGAGCGTGCATTGCTGCGCGACGAGATCGAAGGCACCGTCCATCGAACAATTCAGCAACTGCCAGAAGATTTGCGTACGGCATTAACTTTACGTGAATTCGATGGTCTGAGTTACGAAGACATTGCGAGCGTCATGCAATGTCCGGTGGGGACTGTAAGGTCACGGATTTTCCGGGCCCGGGAAGCCATCGACAAAGCCTTGCAACCATTGTTGCAGGAAAACTAAAGACAGCGGCGACAGCCAAGAGAGGAACCGCCATGAGTCGTGATGCCCTGCAGGAATCGCTGTCCGCAGTGATGGATAACGAAGCGGATGAACTGGAACTTCGTCGAGTGCTTAACGCATTTGATGATGCCGAAACCCGTGATACCTGGTCTCGTTACCAAGTCGCTCGGGCGGTGATGCACAAGGATCTTTTAATCCCTCGTCTGGATATTGCTGCGGCCGTTTCTGCCGCGCTGGCTGATGAAGCCGTTCCGGCCAAAGCTGCTCGTGGCCCGTGGCGTAGCCTGGGTCGACTGGCAGTGGCTGCCTCGGTGACCGTCGCCGTACTGGCTGGTGTTCGCCTGTACAACCAAGACGAAATTGCCGGTGCCGAACTGGCCCAGCAAACTCAGCAGCCCGTCATGGCGGGTCCGCAAGTCAAAGGCCCGGCTGTACTGGCAGGCTACAAGGAAAGCTCTGATACCACAGGTCCGATGGCCAATGGTGTGCTTCAAGGGCAATCCGGCTGGCAAGATCAGCGTCTACCAGGCTACCTGCGTCAGCACGCACAGGAATCGGCCGCCAAAGGCACCGAAAGCGCTCTGCCATACGCTCGCGCAGCCAGTCAGGAAAACCGCTGATCCGTTAGGGAGCTCTATGCGCGCCATACCGCTCCTTGCGCTGTTGCTCAGTAGTTGGATTGCACAGTCCGCCCATGCCGATGAAGCCCAAGACTGGCTGACTCGACTTGGGCGTGCAGAGCAGCAGCAAAGCTTTGAAGGTACGTTTGTTTACGAACGTAATGGCAGTTTTTCTACCCACGCTATCTGGCACCGTGTGCAGGACGGTCATGTCCGTGAGCGGTTGCTGCAACTGGACGGCTCGCCTCAGGAAACCGTACGGTTGGATGGCCGGACGCACTGCGTCAGTGGTGCTCTGAGTGCTGGGTTGGTTGCTTCTTCTGATGCACCTTCGCGTGCTCTCGATTCAAAAAAACTCACTCAATTCTATGAACTTGCCGTCATTGGCAAATCCCGCGTGGCCGGTCGTCATGCTGTGATTGTGTCAATCAGCCCGCGAGATCACTACCGCTACGGCTTTGAATTGCACCTGGATCGTGAGACGGCTCTGCCGCTCAAATCCCTGCTGCTCAATGATCAGGGGCAGTTGCTGGAGCGCTTTCAGTATGCGCGCCTGGATACCTCGGTCGTTCCTGCCGAGCATGACTTACAGCCTGGCAGCGAATGCTCGCCTGTTGCTGCTTCCACCGATAAAGCCTCTGACATGCCTGCCTCCCAGGCGTGGCATCTGGATTGGCTGCCGCCTGGTTTCCAGCAGGTCAGCAGCACCACGCGCAAAGACAGCCAAACGAAATCGACCGTCGATAGCCTGATGTATGATGATGGGCTCGCACGCTTTTCTGTATTTCTTGAGTCCGCCAAGGGCGCCGACATGAATGAAACCCGCGCTCAGCTCGGCCCGACGGTGGCGGTTTCTCGGCGTTTGAATACGGTTGACGGTGAGATGATGGTCACCGTAGTAGGGGAGATCCCCGTCGGCACTGCTGAGCGTATCGCGCTGTCGGTACGCGGTGAAAATACCGCTGCCAGGCCGTGAGATTGTTAATTCTATGTTCATCCTGACCTTTCAATCTGTGCTCAAGTTAGGTTGAGGGCCGATCGTATGAAATTTCTGGATCAGCATTTTCACTTGCAAAAACTTCCCATGTTTTTTATAGGTCAGGGTTTGTTGGCTCTGGCCTTGTTTTGTTCGCGGAACAAAAATGTCGTTTGCCGCATTCGGCGTTTATTGGACCCTGTCGCTTAACCCTGCTCGTCGTAACGGGAGCTGTATGTCGATACCACGTTTGAAGTCTTACCTATCCATAGTCGCCACAGTGCTGGTACTGGGTCAGGCCTTACCTGCGCAAGCAGTTGAGCTGCCTGACTTCACCCAACTGGTAGAGCAAGCCTCACCGGCGGTGGTGAATATCAGTACCACCCAGAAACTGCCGGATCGCAAAGTTTCGAACCAGCAGATGCCCGACCTGGAAGGCTTGCCGCCCATGCTGCGCGAGTTCTTCGAGCGCGGTATGCCGCAACCGCGCACCCCTCGTGGTGGCGGTGGTCAGCGCGAAGCCCAATCCCTGGGGTCCGGCTTCATCATTTCGCCTGACGGCTATATTCTGACCAACAACCACGTGATTGCCGATGCCGACGAAATCCTCGTGCGCCTGGCTGATCGCAGTGAGCTCAAGGCCAAGCTGATCGGTACCGACCCGCGTTCCGACGTAGCCTTGCTTAAAATCGATGGCAAGGACCTGCCGGTTCTCAAGCTGGGCAAATCCCAGGACTTGAAGGCCGGGCAATGGGTCGTCGCGATCGGTTCGCCGTTCGGCTTTGACCATACCGTCACCCAGGGTATCGTCAGTGCTATTGGCCGCAGCCTGCCGAATGAAAACTACGTACCGTTTATCCAGACCGACGTGCCGATCAACCCGGGCAACTCTGGGGGGCCATTGTTCAACCTGGCTGGCGAAGTGGTAGGCATCAACTCACAGATCTACACCCGTTCCGGTGGTTTCATGGGCGTGTCTTTCGCGATCCCGATCGACGTAGCCATGGACGTCTCCAATCAGCTCAAAAGCGGTGGCAAAGTCAGCCGTGGCTGGTTGGGCGTAGTGATCCAGGAAGTCAACAAAGACCTGGCTGAATCCTTCGGCCTCGACAAGCCGGCCGGTGCTCTGGTTGCGCAAATCCAGGACAATGGTCCAGCGGCCAAAGGCGGCCTTAAAGTCGGCGACGTGATTCTGAGCATGAACGGCCAACCCATCGTCATGTCGGCGGACCTGCCTCATCTGGTCGGCGCGCTCAAGGCTGGCGGCAAGGCCAAACTGGAAGTGATTCGTGACGGCAAGCGCCAGAACGTAGAGCTGACCGTTGGTGCGATCCCGGAAGAAGGCGCGACGCTGGATGCCCTGGGTAATGCCAAGCCGGGTGCAGAGCGCAGCAGTAACCGCCTGGGCATCGCCGTGGTTGAACTGACCGCCGAGCAGAAGAAGACGTTTGACCTGCAAAGCGGTGTGGTGATCAAGGAAGTCCAGGACGGCCCAGCCGCCCTGATCGGCCTGCAGCCGGGCGACGTGATCACTCACCTGAACAATCAGGCGATCAACACCACCAAGGAGTTCACCGACATCGCCAAGGCGTTGCCGAAGAACCGTTCGGTGTCGATGCGCGTACTGCGTCAAGGTCGTGCCAGCTTCATTACCTTCAAGTTGGCCGAGTAATCGTCAAGCCTGCATTGCAATAGAAACAAAAAGCCCCGCTGCCGGTTAACGGCAGCGGGGCTTTTTTGTGGGTGACGGGTTTAGCTCATCATCCCTTTCACCAGGCGTTCCTGTTCGATCAGCTCACGCTGACGTGCGTCGATACGTGAGGACAGTGGGAAATTACTGCCGGCGCGGCGCTTGGCAAAGTCCAGTTGCTGGATGGCCTGCTGGAAGTCCCCCACCAGTGCGAAGTATTCGGCGCGGGCCTGATGCAGGCCGATGATGTTGCCGGACAGGCCGCGTGTTTCGGCCACCTGATACCACACGTCCGGATCGTCGGGGCGTGACTTGAGCAAGCCATCCAGCGCCTTTTCGGCATCGGCGGTGCGGTTCTGCTTAAGCAGCAGGTCTACCCGCACCTGGTTCAGCGGATAGTTGCTGGGGTACTGGGTGAGCATACGGTCAGTCCGTTGCTGGGCATCCGCCATGCGGTTGTTGGTAATGTCCAGTTCGATCTGCGCCAGATTGTAGGTGATGTCATTGGGTGCCTTGGCCAGCAGCGGTGCCAGGCTTTCCCGTGCTTCCTTGAGTTGGACTCCCTTGATCTGCGCAATGGCGAGGCCATAACGCGCTACATCGTTTTTGGGGTTGTCGTCCAACTGCGCCTGGAAGCGCTTGGCAGCCAGGCCAGGCGTGTCTTCGTATTTCAATTGCACGCGTGCGCGAATCAGTTGATAGCGCAGGCTGTCTTCCTTGCCGCCGAGTTTGGCCTGTTCGGCGCGGTTGCGGGTGTCGGCAATACGCGATTCGGTCACTGGGTGCGTCAACAGGAACTCCGGTGGCTTGGCATCGAAGCGGTACTGACGCATCAGGCGTTCGAACATGGTGGGCATCGACCGCGGGTCGTAGCCGGCTTTCTCCAGGTTGAGGATGCCGATGCGGTCTGCCTCTTGTTCGTTCTGCCGGGAGAACCGGCGCTGCTCCTGGATCGCAGCCGCTTGTGAGCCGGCAATTGCGGCGATACCCGCATCGCCGGCACCCGCGGCGGCGGCAATAATGCCGCCAAGCAGCGCCGCCATCATTGGCAGTTGCATGCGTGACTGGGCTTCCACGCCCCTGGCAAAGTGACGCTGGGACAAGTGCGCCAGTTCGTGGGCCAGTACCGACGCGTACTCACCTTCGGTCTGGGCATTGAGGAACAAGCCGCCGTTCACCCCAATGATCCCCCCGGGTGCCGCAAAGGCGTTGAGCTGCGGGCTGTTGATCAGGATGAATTCCAGGCGCCGATCGTTGACCTGGCTGGTTTCCACCAGCTTGTACACGCTGGTTTCTACGTAGTCCTTGAGTTGCGGGTCGTTAAGCTGCGACACCTGACCGCGCAAATAGGCCAGCCAGGCGCGGCCCAGTTGATATTCCTGTTGGGGCGAGACAATGGCAGAACTGGCGTCACCAAGTGACGGCAGCTCATCAGCGAAGGCCGGGGAGGCCAGCAGGCAGGCCAGCGTCAGCAGGGTAGGGCGCAAAAAAGTCATGCACAAAGCCTTTCGACAAAGAGCTTACTGTAGCCGGACACTGCGCCTGGGACCAGATATTCTAAGCAACCCGAATGTTTGCCTGGAGTAACACCATGACCGACGCTTTAGCCTTTGACGCCGAACTTGATGCCAGCGGCCTCAACTGCCCGTTGCCCTTGCTCAAGGCCAAGATGGAACTCAATAAAATGGCCCGCGGTGCGGTGCTCAAGGTGACCGCCACCGACGCTGGCTCCCAGCGTGACTTCCGCACCTTTGCCAAACTCGCCGGCCACACCCTGGAGCATGAAGAAGACGCCGAGGGTGTGTACCGGTATTGGTTGCGCAAGGCCTGACGGCCTTATCGACGAATAATCAGGCCTTGTTCAGCGCCTGCGCTGCCGCCAACACGGCATCCACATGCCCCGGCACTTTCACGCCGCGCCATTCCTGACGCAGCACGCCTTCGCTGTCGATCAGAAAGGTGCTGCGATCCACGCCCAGGTATTCCTTGCCGTACAGCTTCTTGAGCTTGATCACATCAAACAGCTGGCAGACCGCTTCGTCCTTGTCGCTGATCAGCTCGAAAGGAAACTCCTGCTTGGCCTTGAAGTTTTCGTGGGACTTCACGCTGTCACGCGACACACCAAACACTTCAGTGTTGGCGGCCTGGAAAGCTGCGTACTGGTCACGAAAGCCCTGGCCTTCAGTGGTGCAGCCCGGGGTGCTGTCCTTGGGGTAGAAGTAGATCACCACTTGCTTGCCCTTGATAGCTGCGAGGCTGAAAGTCTGGCCGCTGGTGGCCTGGGCTTCGAAATCGGCGACGGGTTTGTCGATGGCTACCGGCATGAGTCTTTCCTTACATTGGGTTCTGTGGGCGCCATGGCTCGATCAGCGCGTCGAGGTTCAGGGCATCGGCAAAATCCAGGAACTGGTCGCGCAACCAACTGATCTGTACGCCGGCCGGCAGGGTAACGGTGAACGTGGCGTTGAGCATGGTGCCGCCGGTTTGAGGCGCCTGGTAGGTGTCGCAGGTCAGGTTTTCCAGCTCGACGTTGTGGTCGATGAAGAACTGGCACAACTCGTTGACGATGTCCGAGCGGTAGGCCGAGCTGACGTACGCCACATAAGGCAAGGCCTGTGGGCGATTTTCCAGGGCGGCGCTGCGCACCACATTGACGGTGAAGTCGTGCTTTTTGGCCAGGCCCGGCAGGCCGGTTTCCAGGCGCGCCAATGCGTCCCAGGAGCCGGAAATCTGCAAGACCAGCGCGCTGCACTCGCCGTGGCGAGTCAGGCGCGAGGTCACGACCGCGCAGCGGTTCTCATGGCTGGCGCGGCACAGGACGTTGGTCAGCTCCATGGGGTTGGCGCCGAGGGCACTGATAACAAGGAATTGTTCGCGAACTGTGGGGGTGGACATGCAGCCTTCCTAAAGCGATGAGCGGTCAATACTGTGTGGGCCGTATCGATCAAAGGATCAAGGGTAGCGAAAAGCGTCGCCAAGGGCTAGGAGGTGGCGTTTTCATTGCGTGATCGGCCGGCTTGAAGCGGTGCTTTGGCCCAATGATGGCATTGCCCGACGTTTAGTTGCTCCAGAACGCATCCTCACGCGGTACTTCGCTTGTACAAGCATCTTGGCGCCAGTACCATTACGGCTCTCTTTTTCCGGCAGGAGCGGTTGCATGATTGCGGGCAGTATGGTGGCACTGGTCACACCCATGGATGCACAAGGTCGTCTCGACTGGGACAGCCTGGGCAAACTGGTGGACTTCCACCTGCAAGAGGGCACCAACGCCATCGTGGCGGTCGGCACCACAGGTGAATCGGCCACCCTCGATGTGGAAGAACACATCCAGGTGATCGAGTTCGTGGTCAAGCGCGTTGCGGGCCGCATCGCCGTGATCGCCGGAACGGGCGCCAACTCCACGCGCGAAGCGATCGAGCTGACCCGCAACGCCAAGAAAGCCGGCGCCGATGCGTGCCTGCTGGTGACCCCGTACTACAACAAGCCGACCCAGGAAGGCTTGTACCAGCACTTCAAAGCCATCGCCGAAGCCGTCCAGATCCCGCAGATCCTCTATAACGTACCGGGTCGTACCGCGTGCGATATGAAGGCCGAGACCGTGATCCGCCTGTCCACCGTGCCGAACATCATCGGTATCAAGGAAGCCACTGGCGACCTGCAGCGCGCCAAGGACATCCTGGCCGGCGTGAGCAGTGACTTCCTGGTGTATTCCGGTGACGACGCCACCGCTGTCGAACTGATCCTGCTGGGTGGCAAGGGCAACATCTCCGTGACCGCCAACGTGGCTCCGCGTGCCATGAGCCAAATGTGCGCCGCCGCTATCGCCGGCGATGCCGCGACGGCCCGTGCGATCCACGAGAAGCTGATGCCGCTCAACAAGACACTGTTTATCGAATCCAATCCTATTCCCGTGAAATGGGCGCTGACTGAGATGGGCCTGATGCCGGACGGTATCCGTCTGCCGCTCACCCGGCTCAGCGAAGCCTGTCACGAACCGCTGCGACAGGCCCTGCGCCAGTCCGGCGTCCTGGTTTAATTGAGGAAGCACTACGCATGAAGCGATTGGCCGGACTTTCCGCACTTGCCTTGATTATCTCCAGCACCAGTGGCTGCGGTTGGGTATGGGGCCCGGAAGGCTACTTCCGTGACCGCGGCAGCGATTACCTGGAAGCGCAAGCAACCAAACCGATGCAGTTGCCGCCTGATGTCAATGTCGCCAAGCGTCTTGACCCCTTGTTGCCGATCCCACGCAACGTTGCCGACGACACCGTCAAGGGCGAGTACGTAGTACCACGCCCGCAGCCGATCACGGCAGTGGCCGATGCCAGCGACTACAGCCTGCAGAAAAGTGGCGACAACCGCTGGATCGTGGCTCAGCGCCCACCTGCCGAAGTCTGGCCGGTGGCAGTGCAGTTCTTCCAGGACAACGGTTTCCGTCTCGACCAGCAACGCCCGCAAACCGGTGAGTTCACCACGGCGTGGCAGCAAGGCCGCGAGTTGTCCGCCAACATGGCTCAGCGCCTGCTGGCCGGCGGTGTAGCCGCCGACAGCGAGGCCCGTGTGCGTGTGCGCATCGAGCCAGGCGTGCAGCGCAATACCAGTGAAGTCTATGTGGTCAGCGCCGAGCGCCCTGCCGGCAGCACGGCCAACGTCGATTTCACCCCGCGTTCGGTCAACACCGGCGTCGATGCCGCGCTGGTCGACGAGATGCTCGCCAGCATGAGCCGTATCTCCGAGAAGGGCGGTTCCGTTTCCCTGCTCGCCGCCCGTGACTACGACACCCCTAACCGCGTCAGCCTCACCGAAGACGGCAGCGGTAACGTGGTGCTCAACCTGGGTGAAGACCTCGACCGTGCCTGGGCCAGTGTTGGCCGTGCGTTGGAGCAAGGCCCTTGGCGCGTTGAAGACATTAACCGCAGCCTGGGCCTGTACTACATCAACGTGGCTGAAAAGGCCGAGAAGAAAGACGACGAGCCAGGTTTCTTCGGCAAACTGTTCGGCAGCGCGCCGACCAAGGAAGAGATCGAAACCCGTGCCGAGCGTTATCAGGTTCGTTTGAGCAAGGTTGGCGAAAGCGTGCAAGTCACCGTCGAGAAGAACATCAACACCGTCGCGCCAGCTGAAACAGCGCGCAAAGTGTTGGGCGTGATTCAAGACAACCTGGGCTGATTCGGTGCGTTTTGCCGTTCTCGGCAGCGGTAGCCAAGGGAACGGTACGCTGGTCGCCCACGATGACACGTATGTGCTGGTCGATTGTGGTTTCTCGTTAAGAGAAACCGAGCGACGCCTGCTGCGCCTCGGGGTTCACCCCACGCAGTTGAGCGCAATTCTGGTCACCCACGAACATGCCGACCACGTGCATGGCGTGGGTTTACTGTCTCGGCGCTACAATCTGCCGGTGTACTTGAGTCGCGGCACGCTGCGCGGGATGCGCAAACCCATCGAGCCGGCAGGTTTTCTGGCCGGTGGCGAGCAACTGCAAATCGGTGCCTTGAGCATCAATGTCATCGCGGTTGCCCACGATGCCCAGGAGCCTACGCAATACGTATTCAGTGACGGCCAGCGGCGTTTTGGCGTGCTGACCGACCTGGGTTCCTACTGCGCCAGGGTGCTGGACGGTTACCGGGACCTCGATGCCTTGATGATCGAGTCCAACCACTGCAGGGATCTGCTGGCGCGCGGTCACTACCCTTACTTTCTCAAGCAGCGGGTGGGCGGCGAGCTGGGACATTTGAACAATCACCAGGCGGCGTACCTGGTGTATGAGTTGGGCTGGCAAGACCTGCAACACCTGGTCCTGGCTCACCTCAGCAGCAAGAACAACCTGCCGACGCTTGCCCGGCAATGTTTTGTCGACACCCTCGGGTGCGACCCGGACTGGCTGCAACTGGCCGATCAAGATTCAGGGCTCGATTGGCGACACATCGCCTAGCCCACCTTACTCAAAGCGGAGCCCATCATGGAAAAACGTGAAGAACTCTACCGCGGCAAAGCCAAGTCGGTGTACAAGACCGACGACGCCAACCGCCTGATCCTGCTGTTTCGCAACGACACCTCGGCGTTCGACGGCAAGCGCATCGAACAGCTTGATCGCAAGGGCATGGTGAACAACAAGTTCAACGCCTTCATCATGCAGAAGCTCGAAGCGGCCGGTATCCCGACCCAATTCGACAAACTGCTGGGCGACAACGAGTGCCTGGTCAAGAAGCTCGACATGATCCCGGTGGAATGCGTCGTGCGTAACTACGCCGCCGGCAGCCTGGTCAAGCGCCTGGGCGTGGAAGAGGGCCTCAAGCTCAACCCTTACACGTTTGAACTGTTCCTGAAGGACGACGCCAAGGGCGACCCGTTCATCAACGAATCCCACGTTGTGGCGTTCGGCTGGGGCACCGCTGAACAACTGGCGCGCATGAAGGAGTTGTCCCTCAAGGTCAACGACGTGCTGACCAAGCTGTTCGACGACGCAGGCCTGTTGCTGGTGGACTTCAAGCTCGAATTCGGCGTGTTCCACGACGGCTCCATCGTCCTGGGCGACGAATTCAGCCCGGACGGCTGCCGCCTGTGGGACAAGGACACCAAGAAAAAGATGGACAAAGACCGCTTCCGCCAGGGCCTCGGTGACGTGATCGAAGCCTACGAAGAAGTCGCCAATCGTCTCGGCGTACCGCTGTAATCGACGCAAGCATCTGATAGCACGGAAAAAAATCGCTTCGGCGCTTTGCATCCATCAATCATGCTGTTATGATGCGCGCCGTTGGAGAGATGCCAGAGTGGCCGAATGGGACGGATTCGAAATCCGTTGTACCTTCACCGGTACCTAGGGTTCGAATCCCTATCTCTCCGCCATTACATAGAGAAAGCCCCGTATCTGAATAAGCTGCGGGGCTTTTTCGTTTCCAGCCTTTATCTACGACTGCTTCAGTGATTTTTTCCAGTCCTGCCTAGCGCTGATCAAGGCGCTCAGACGCTTTGCGATAAGCCTGATCTCGTTCACGTTTATCAATAGCGACCACGAACACGGTAACTTCCTGATCTATCACTTGATAGACCAGCCTGTACCCGCTACTACGCAGTTTGATCTTGTAGCAGTCAGGCAGGCCATGTAGGCGGTTAGCCTCAATACGTGGGTTGTTCAGGATTTCCATCAGCTTCTTCTTGAGTTGCTGACGGAGGGTGTCGCCGAGTTTCTGCCATTCCTTCAATGCACGCGCATCAAAATCAAGGCTATAGGTCATCCAAAGAAACCCTCACGCGTTGAGGCGACGCAAGGCGCTCACGTACGGTCGCCATCAAGGCTTCATCCTCTTCAGTCATGAGGACAGGCTTAAATGGCAACTGGCCGCGTTCGGCAACATATTGCAACGCCTGACGTATCAGTTCGGAAGGGGTGACACCGAGTTTCTCCAGCTCAAGGTAGGCGCGAGCTTTCAGGTCGTCATCGATACGGATGTTGATAGATGCCAAGGGATAGCTCCTTGTGTAATGACGTTGGTCATTACATTGGGGCAATCGGGTTTCATTGGCAAGTCTGTCTGGACATACGGCAGTCGCTCTCATCTGTTGATCCTACTTCTTGGCCGGCGGCTTTGCCGGGCGCTTTTTATCGGTTTCCTTCACCGTTTCCCTTGGTCTTTTCTTCGCCTCTTGCTCGGTTACGTATTCACCTGTGACCGCATCGCGATATCTCGTTGGCATATCAGCATCCTTGACAGTATGTCGCCACGGCGGCGACCTTTTTGAGGCTAGCTTGCAGGCTTATGCACACAAGGTTCCTCGCCGGAATTCTGGTTACCAAGCTTTTCCGAAACAGGTGCTTACGTTGTGCCGGTTCGACAGTTTTCCAGCAGGGTTGCGTTGACTGGGGCAGGACGCTAACCTTTCGCCGTCGCCCTCATGGCGACCGGTTTTGACAGACTGATTTACAGGTGTACGACCTCCATGCGATTACAGGCTTTTCTGCTGTGACGTCGTTTTATGGCGGCTGTGCGTGGGGCATCTTCGGGTGCGCCGGGTCCTGTATACCGGTCTGTCAACCCGCGCATAGCTGCCACCTGATTCTGTTTGACAGCGGGATGTGGCAGCTCCCATTGCATACAGGAGCTACACAATGAGCAATCTCGATTCTGACTCCGAATTTTCCCCTCGGAAAATCTTCCATGTAGGTGCAGATGTTGGCACCGAAGAAGCCCTCACAAACGCCACCGAAATCCTCTCATCCGCCCTTCAAACCGCCTACCAATGCGCCGAAGATCCACACAGCACGCAGTCGCCCGTGATCATGGCCCTGGCTCAATTGATCGAGAACGCGCAAGCCTTGGTGGACGCCGTACTCGAGCGTGATTTCCCCACGGCCAAATAAATACCTGCTCCCTGAAACGAAAAAAGCCTGCTGAACTCAACGCTCAGCAGGCTTTTTTGCGCATACAACCCGGTCAGGCAGGCTGTGCCACCAGGTTATTACTGACCTTGCGCCCCAACACCAGCACGGTCGCAAACCCGAACCCCACCAACACCGTGGCCAGGCTCAACAACACCGAGCTGCCCATCAGGCCGCTGAGCCAAGTGACGCCGGCCCAGGTCGTCGAACTCATCATCCCATAAAGCCGGCGGCGGCTGAGTGCACTCCTTGCCAAAATGTTTCGTTCACTTAGAACTTAAGGTGGTGACACCGTAATCACCGTCGAGCCGGAGAACGCACCTGGGGTGACGGTCCCGCGACTGATCAAGGTCGAGGTGATGTTGAGTGGGCTGGCCACGTTATCGTTAACCGGAACATTGATGCCCGTCGTGGCGTCCTTGCCATTGACCGTAATCTTCGAGTATAGGCTGTTGTCGTCTCTGAGTCGTACGCCATATGTATTTGTTCTGGAGGCCGAGACAGTCACGCTGGTCGTGCCCCTGCACTGCAAATTGAGCTGGGTTGAAGCCTTTGCCCCGTCTAACTTATTGTCAGGAAGGCTTTTATGGTCAATAGTTATATTTCCCGAAATATCGCATTGAACTGTTGCAGGGGCTACTCTTGCACATGGCCCGAACCGATTGTAGGCGCCTCCCATGCCGGGACCTGTTGTAACTTGTCTAAATGTTATGCAGAGATCATTGTTGGCAGATTGGCGAGGGACTAGAATCGATCCGCTTAGGGGTATTCTGAATCCTTTCCTCTGAAGGTCTGAGAGTAATTGGCCCAAAGTAGAGGAGCTAGGGCGAACAGGTACTTCCCAAGGGGTACCGTACCTACCTACATCGAGTAGTGAACGTGGCGGCATCGCAACGATGTCAATCCCACAGATGGTGAAAGCTGGGTCGTCCGATGCGCAAGGGTTTGGGCTATTATCGCCAGTGGTCCATCCCCATACTACAAAATAATAGCGCACTCCGGCAGGCTCTATATGGCTTTCTGTCGTGATGATTTCGTAGTAGGCCTGTGCTTTTAGTACTGAACCGAATAGTAGTGCTGATGCTAGGATTGTTTGCAATTTGGTCACGGATTTTCTTCTCGTGTTGTTTAATCGTAACTTAGGGAGAAAGTAAGAGACGCTTCAAAATCACCTAGCCCTAGGGCGTGATCGGTAAGTGCCTTGGGCTCACCTTGCAGGTACGCATTGAAGCTGAGAAGATTGTCTCCTTTAGTAAGCTCCCCCATACGGTGGGTCTTGTTCAACGGCAGAGCAGTGCCACCTTTAGTTTCTAACCCGACCAGCAGACCTTGTACTGTGGCGCTTTGAAGCACCAGCAGCCCGGTAGGGTCTTTGCTTTCATTGCCGCTGAACGTGATGCTGACCAAGCGCTTGCCGACATCCGGGTCGCAATTCGTCAGGTGCAGGTCAATCGGGAAGCCCTTAGTTCTGCCGTACAAGTAAAGTTCCTTGTCGATTACGGTGCTGAAGTCCTGCAGGATCTGCCTGTCATTCTCCGCGAGCACACAAGGTTCATTTACCAGCGTGCCAGAAAAGTACAGGTTATCCGGTGTCGCCTGTACGGCAGGCAGCCACAGGCTTACGACTATCCAGGTACTTAAGGTCGTTGTGCACTTACCCATAGATCCCCCTAATATAGTTCGGCCATCAACAGCGCTGAGGCGGTAAAATCAGTGCTGGGCAACTGAGCAGCGGCCAGCTTTACCGGTACGGCTTCGAGTTGTGGTGGTGTCGATGTGCTGACATCGATCTCTCGGGATTCGTTAGGTATCAGCACAGTGCCACCGAGCAGTACTTTGATGCCTAAATGTTCCACCGAGGTCTTGAGGGCTGTAGGGTCGAAGTCCGCATAAGCTCCTTTTAGAGTCAGGCGCATGTGCCAGGCAATACCAGTGCCATCTGCATTCGGGCATTCGATCTGGTAAGCGATCGCCTGGCGATATAGCTCGCCATCAATGCGATTGACGGCGATATTGCGCTCGAAGCGCACGTCTATACGGCCACCCTTATTGCTAATGATGCAGGCGGGAGGCGCCAGTAGACTTCCAGTAAATTGCAGATTTTCCTCGCCCAGGCTCGGTAAACTTAAGGTTGCGAGCAATAGTGTCCATAACATGCAATGTAACGTCTTCATTGATAGTCGACCACTAAGGTTGCGCCTGCTCTAAATGGGCCAGACTTGACATCGCTGTTCTTGCGTTTAACCAGCACCGCTTGCAATGATGGTAGTTTTTGAGAGTCAAAGTTAGCCCAGGTGTTAACTGCAAGCGGTACACCGTCTTTTTTTAAGGCAATGCCGATGTTTTCATACCCCGGAACCCTCAGCAGCGTGGAGTCGAAACCAGCGTCGCTACCACGCACCTGCATGCGTAAGTCATATGTCAATGATCTTGTGCAGTCCAGGGAATACTCAAGAGTGATAGTCTTGTAATGTCCATCAATACTGGTGGTCTGTACATCGCCAAATGTCTGAGTGATGGGCTCATTTTTGTTAATGACACAAGGAATTGCGGCGTATACAAAACCTTGAATTCTTAGTGTTTGTTCGGCAGCGGGGGAAGTGGATGCACAACTAGTTAGAGCGACGAGAAGTACAGTGCTGCCGACATTCATCGAGGAAAATTCAATCATACGTCAGGTACACATTTAGACTGGCGCGAAAGGCGCCCGGGCGCAAAGTGGCTGCGGTGCGCTCAGGACGGATGTAATACGTCAGCTGACTATCTCCAGGAGAGACGAACCAGGCCGGTGCACTGCGGCCCAGGCGTACGTCGTTGCCCTGGACATCAAGCACGCGCAGGCCAAAACCCTCGGCGCCGACCACCTTGATCAGCTCGGGGGTATCGGCATCGGTCACCGAGTTGAAGACGAGCGTGGCCACCGGCTCGATCGCGCTCCAAACCAGAGTGCCTTGCTGATCATCACGTCGACCGCCATCGCTGCGCACACAGCCTTGCAACTTGAGGTGCAAGGCCACAGGCGTGCCCTGATCGCCAATGCGTGACAGGTGCGCGGTGCTCAGGTCACCCAGGGCCAAGGTCTGATAGGCTGAGCTCGGGTCCAGGTAACAGGCGCTTTCAAGCAAGGTTCCGGTCACTTGGAATTCGGCCGTCTGTGCAACGATGCCGGCGGCGTGAGACCAGCTCGAAACACTGGCATTGCAGAGCAAGGCTACCAGGCAGCTACGGGTTACAGGCATCATGATTTGCCCTCACTTGAACAGGTCATGGCTTGGTGTCAGTGTTTGCTGGTGACGGGGCTGGCAGTGCAGGTGCCTGCGGTACAGCTGAACTGTAGTTGCGGGCGGCCGCCGTAATCATTTACGTAGGTCAGTACAGGTTTGTCGCCCAGAACCTTGTTGCTGACACCCAGATCGAGCTGACCTCGGGGGGCGATCATCAAGGGCTTGAAGTCCATTGCGTTGGCGGTTTTGAGGTCGGGCGTGGCATCGATCACGGTGATGTAGTAGGGCGTCGGGTTGTTAACCAGATAGCGGTCGTTCTGGCGGGTAAGGGTTAGCTTTTCCTGCCAGGGGGCTTCATTGAGACCGGCTTTTGGGGCAATAGCCGCAGGTCGATAGAAAAGCTTCACGCGCGTTTGCAGCGCGATCTGCAAGGTGTTGGGCTTATCACTGCGCGGCGGAATTTCGCGAAGGTTGAAGTAGAACAGTGATTCGCGGTCCTGGGCCAGCAGGCCCAGTTCAGGCAAGCCCTGAATTTTCACTTGGCTGTTGGCACCGGCTTCCAGGCGCTGGATCGGTGGCAGCACCACCAGGGGGCTGGTGATCTTCTCGGACTGTTCGTTTTCAATCCAGGCCTGGGCCAAATAGGGCAGTTGCGTATTCTGATTGCTGACGCTGAGGCTGACCGATTTCTCGCTGCCGGTAAAAATCACCCGGGTGCGGTCCAGCGACACGGCGGCCAGGCAGGTTTGTGCGCTGCACACGCCGATCAAGGCGAGCAGGGGCAGGGTGTTACGCTTGAAGCTGGTATTCATAAAGGTACCTGTTGAATAGATTAAGCGGCGGAGCTATCCGCCTCGCTGACGGGCTGACAAAGCAGTTCCAGTTGTCGCTCAAGCGATGTAACCCGGTCGGGCAGGGTGAAGGTGCATCGTGCGCTGCCGTCCCAATGCAGCGACATGGTTTCGCCAGGCTTCATGCCGCTCAGGTAAGTCGATCCTTCTTCACCGACAATGCCGGTTTCCTGGCCGCGGCTGTTCTGGGCCGTCGCACCAAAGGGCGGAGCGTTGTGGTTGGCCATGCGAATGATGACCATGGACTTGTGCCCGGCGATCACATCGAAACGGCGATAGCCAATGGCCCCCTCGGTCAGGGTCGCCTGGGTGACTGACTGGGTGGCTTCGACATCTTCGGCCAAGCTGTCCAGCACGATGCTGGCTTGGTTGCGGTAATAGCTGTTGACATCGGCCACCACCGCCTTACCGAACCGGTTGGTACGGGTAACTCCGCCGTTGCCGCGAACCGGTACATCGGCGACGCCTTGGGTATCGACCAGCAGGCGAGTGCCGCCCATGACACCGCTGCGGTGCAGAGCCGCGCCTTGACCGGTCAAGGTTGCGCCGCCTTGTAGAGACAGGCTAGCCGAGGTGTACTCACCGGCCTGGTAGCTGGCGCTGGCCGTTACCTGGGCCTGGTCACCATCATGGGAGAGGAAGCCGCTGGCCGTTTCACCGCTTGCGGCCTTGCCGGCGCTGAGCATGTAGTGGTTACGCTCATCGATACGGTCGTAGTAACTCAGGCTATGGCTGCTTTCGCCTTGGTTGACCGATGAGCTGTAGCTGAATGAGCCTGTGTTGCCCCACGGAATGCTGACCGACAGGTAGGCGCCGTCGTCGGAGGTGCCGTTGGCCTTGTTCTGGTAGGCGGTCAGCGACAGGCTAAGGTTTTTCAACCCTCCGGCATCGAAGTAGCGCGACAACGACAGGCTGTAGCGATCGCTCGCCTGGCTGTTCCAGTAGGTCTGGTGGTTGTAGTTCAAGTACACGCTGAGCGCGGAGTCGCGAAACTGTTTGCTCAATGTAGCGGTATACATCTCCTTGCTCTGGTTTAGTGGCTGGTCACCTCGCCGGGCTTCGATGAATTCGTTCATGCTCATGTAGTTCTCCTCGGAGAACCGGTAACCGGCGAAGGTGACCTGGCTGTCGTACTCATCGAAGCGTTTGGAGTAACTGGCGCGGTAGGACTTACCGCTCAATGTGTTGCGTTCCGGCAACGTCGCTCGCGATTGGGTGACGTCGAACGACAGCGCACCAAATGCCATCAGGTCGCGCCCTACGCCCACGGCCAAGGAACCGTAGTCCTTGGCGCCGAGGCCACCGCCATACAGCGACCAGCCGTTGCTCACGCCCCAGGAAAACTCACCGGTGGCGAAGGCCGGGCCGTCAAGCTGATGCTCCCAGTCTGAGGGTTTGCCGGCAGCTAGCTTGTAGCGCACCGTACCCGGACGGGTCAGGTAGGGGATGCTGGCGGTGTCTATCTGGAACTCCTGGATGCTGCCGTCCTGCTCTTCAACGCGCACGTCAAGTTGGCCAGAGACTGCATCGTTGAGGTCCTGGATACGAAAAGCGCCGGGGGGGACCTGGGTGTCATAGAGCACCCGGCCTTGCTGGCGAATCACCACGCGTGCGTTGGTACGGGCCACACCGCTGACCTCCGGGGCATAACCCCGGAGGTTGGGTGGCAGCATGTTGTCGTTACTGCTCAGGTTGCCGCCGGTATAGCGGAAGCTGCCGAACAGGTTTGAGTCCAGGTAGTCTTCACCGACGATCAGGTTCGAGCGCAGCGACGGCACAGCGCGCAAAGCGTAAAAGCGGCTCCAGGCGAATTGCTGTTGTGAAGGCTGGTCGGCACTGCGTTGCAGCTGGCTTTGCCAGTCGCCGCGAAAGCGCCAGGCACCCAGGTTGATACCGGCGGTACCGTTGCCGCTGAGGTTATCGGTGCGACCTTTACCCTGCTTGCGTTCGGTGGTCTGGGCATTGAGGTTGTAATCGAACAGCACGCCGGCAATGCCGTCGTCCCAGCGTGAAGGCGGGTCCCAGTTTGCCGCGGTGTACTCCAGCTGATCCTGGGGGATACTCACGTAAAGAGCCGAAGTGCCTAGGTTGCCACGTACTTGCATGCCAGGAACGCTTTTGAGGTCCAGGCAGGCGCCGTCATGCCACCAAGTCAGGGACTTGAGGGCGTGTTCTTTCAGACCCAGTTCATTGACCAGTACCGGGGAAAGACAGGCGACGCTGCTTTTCGGATCGTCCTCGGCAGGGAGATAATCGATTGGGAATTCTGTCAACGCATCGCGGTTCACGTAGACCGTCAGGCTGTACTGGCCGGGCATGATGAAGTTAGCTGACGCAAACACCCCAAGATCAAGGTTCTCGCGATCCTTGAGGTCTAGTACATCGGTGTTGAATTGGAATTCTTCGGCGCCACTTACCCACGTCGCGACACAACACAACGCCGTAGCAGCCAATGCCTTACGGTGATCCACGTGACTAAATCCTTGAGCGAAACTGCGTACTGCGTAACGGCTGTTCAGAAGTGCTGAATACTCAGCTTAATCGTGGCGTGATAGTCGCCCGCTTCCAGTGTATGTCCACTGCCGACGAGTGACAGCGAGTAGTTAAGCGTCAGCATGTCGGGAGACGCGCTGTTGAGTTGAAGTAGCATGCCGGGTGAAATTAACTGTCCTTGAGAGTCTTTTATTTGCAAGGCAATACCCTGTGCGGCACCTTGGATGCTGAAATATTTGCCTTCGGATGCACCCTCAAATGTCAGCTTGAAACGCTGCGAAAGTTCTGTGTCGTCGTCCGTGCGGTATTCAATACAATCATTGATATAAATATTAAGGGGCTGTTTAGAAGAAGTATCTCCATTGACTAAACCGTTAAGCACTGTAGGCTTAAACGCAATCGTCTGGCTGTCATTACCCACACGGATGGTGCAGGCGCTATCGACAATGCTTCCGGTCATTTGCACTCGTCCCTTGAGCGCGGTGGTAACCACAGGCTCAGCAAAACAGAAAGGCACGCCCAAGGTGCAAAGGGCCAGGGGCAGTAACAATGCGGTTGAGCGAATCATCTACACCTCCGCAAGTTTCCCCACAGTACGCAGCACGTGCGAACTGCGGGGCGTCTCAGTAATGAGATCTGTTACTGATAAGCGAGGGTGAAATTAGCGAAAGTTTCGAAGTTACCCGGTACGATTTCGGCTGCGGCTACTTCACCGCCGCCTTCCGGAGCAACCATGTCGCCCTGCAGATAAGCATTGAACTGCAGGTAGGTGTCGCCATTGGACAGCGACTGCGCAGGCGAAGTACTGCCGAGTTTGATCAGCGCGCCGGAGTGATCGGCAATGGCCAGGCTTGCACCTTGGGCAGTACCTTTAAGCGACAGCAGGTCAGGGTTCGACGAGGGTGAACCGGTGAATGTGGCTGTCGCGGACTTCAGAGCGCCCAGGTCACAGCCACGCAGTTCGATTTTGAAAGCGGTTGGGTTGGATTTGCCACCGTTTTTCAGGGAGACGTTGGAGATTTGATCCATGTCGACAGTCTGGTACTGCGACTCTTGAGAGATCGAGCACGGCGAATCGATAATCGCGCCCTTGAAGGTAATCACACCGTGGCCCTGATCTTGAGCAACACTAACAGCAGAGGTGGCTGCCAAGGTGATTGCCATTATCGCGCCGGCCAACGTACTAACTTTCATTTGATACTCCTAAATTGATGTTGATGTCCTTGACGGGGACTCAATTGAACTCTCTTTACGCCGGGGTATCTCTGCACCCTTGAGCTGGAGTAATTTTAGGAATGACTGGGGAAGAAGTGAGTAGGACGTTGCTGACGCATGCCTGAGAAATTTCCTACAAGCTTGCGGCTGACGGTTAGGGAATCAAAGCATTGCGTTTGGCGAATTCAGCTAGATCGACCAGCGAGGCAGCCCCCAGCTTTTGTAGTAAACGGGTTTTATAGGTGCTAACAGTTTTATTGCTGAGAAAGAGCATTTCACCAATCTGCTTATTGGAATACCCCTGAGCCAAGTGCTGCAATACCGTCACTTCACGATCTGTCAGGGACTGAATTTGTTCGAGCTCAGTAAGTTGCTCCGCTGCATTGACGCTGTCGAAGGTCATAGATGGGAAAAAGGTATAGCCGGTATCTACGGCTTTGATTGCGCTGATCAGGCTGCCCAAGTCTTCTTCTTTATTGACGAAGCCACGAGCACCCAGCTGGATGCAACGTCGGCACACAGCGTCAGCGGGTTGAGAGGTCAATATCAGAATCGCGCTGCGCACATTTAGGGCCTTGATTCTAGAAATAACGGTATAGCCATCCAGCTTTGGAATACCAATGTCGAGGACGACCACTTGTGGCGTCAGGTCTCTCACGAGCTGAACAGCGTCGATACCATTGTCTGCTTCGCCCACCACACGCATACCGTGCTTTTCCAGCAGTACCCGGACGGCAAGACGAATGACTGGATGATCGTCAACTATCAGAACGCTGTGCATAGTGTGATTTCTACCTTGAAGAGCGTTTGTTACGGAGCGGTATAGCCTTGGCGGTACAAGGTTAACACCATTGGCTATTGCCAGCAGAGCTGTACGTACAGGGTAGTGCCTGCCTTAGGAAATTTCCCAGTGTGCATGGGAAATCTCTCATGGAGACGCAGGAAGTTCTCCTTGCAGACTGTTCTTCCTTTAATTGCGTGCGTGTAGATCTGCAATGCAAAATTTGACTGTTCTGGTGCTGGAGGATGAGCCCTTTCAGCGCCTTGTCACCGTGACCGCGTTGGAAAAGGTGCTGCCGGGACCCATTTTGCAAGCGGCTGACGGAGAAGAAGCCATTGCTGTCCTCGACGCTTGTGACGCCGTGGACATAGTCCTCTGTGACCTGAAAATGGCCGGTATGGATGGCTTGGCGTTCCTGCGTCATGCTAGCAGCAGCGGCAAAGTCGGTGCTGTGGTGTTGTGCAGCGAGTTGGATCCGCTGCTACGTCAGGCCACGGTCGCGATGATTCGCTGTCTGGGCCTAACTTTTTTGGGTGACTTGGGCAAGCCGTTCAAACTTGATGGATTTAGTTTATTGGTCAAGCGTTACCGGGAGTACTGCAATTCTGTTCCGAGGCTGTTGTCACCTGCAGAGTTACCAACCTTGAGCGACCTGCAACGCGGCCTGGATAATGGCGAATTCGAAGCCTACTACCAACCCAAAGTTACCCTCGAGGGGCAATTGCTGGCCGGAGCAGAAGTTTTGGCGCGCTGGACGCATCCGCAGTTGGGAGTGTTATCTCCGGCGCATTTTTTGCCAGTCATGGAAGAACACAATTTGGTCGATAGGATGTTCTGGCAACTGTTTGAGCAGGGCCTGGCCCTGCAGCAAAGGCTGGCAACGCAAGGACGGATGATCAACCTGGCATTCAACCTGCACGCCGCACAACTGGCCTGCGCCGAGCTGGCGGAGCGCATTGCCGTTCTGCTCAAGCGATTTCAGGTTCCAGCGGGCAGCGTGATGTTCGAAATCACTGAAGTCGGCGTTGTTAGTGCACCGGCCAGTAGCCTGGAGAACCTAGTGCGGCTACGCATGCTTGGCTGCGGCCTGGCCATGGATGATTTTGGCGCTGGTTATTCTTCACTGGACCGGCTCAGCGAGCTTCCGTTTAGCCAGATCAAGCTCGATCGGACGTTTACGCGCAAGATGCAAAGCCAGCCCAAATGTGCCGCAATCATTAGTTGTACTGTTGCTTTAGCCAGAGCGTTGGGAGTCTCGCTGGTCATCGAAGGTGTAGAGACCACCGAGCAACAGCTACGTCTCATTGAACTAGGTGGCACCCTTGCCCAGGGCTTTCTTTTTGCACGCCCCATGCCAGAAACTCATTTCATTGCCTTTTGTAGCGTTCAAGCGGATCGGGACCGTTGAAGATTGAACGACAGAGACGACTTTGAACTATTATTGCCACAGCCATGACGGGGCGCCAGCATCATGCTGGACTCTTGAATGAATAGCCTTCAGCCAACGGATTCCCGTACTTCAGGCACTTTCGGTCTTCTATCTCGCATGTATCTACGTCTTTTCTGTCTGTCCGTCGGGCTGTTTTTGGGTTGCACCCCGGGGATGGCTACATCGTTGCCTCCAGCCCCACAGGTGCTGTCCAGCCAGTTGCGTGTTGATCGTCCCGATATGGCGGTTTCAAGCGAAGACTGGCAGTGGCTGCGGCACAAGTCCGAGCTCAAGGTCGGCGTATCGGCATCCGCGTCTGCGCCGTTTTCGATCAACGCCCAAGACAACCTGTATGAGGGTATCAGTGCCGATGCAACTGCTCTCATCGCGCAGCTATTGGGACTGCAGGTGAAGGTTGTGGTCTTCGCCAATGAGCAAGATGCGCGCAAGGCATTACAGGTCGGAAGCGTTGATGTGATCAGTATTCACGGCAGCACTGGGCCACGCCCGGACCTGCTACTGAGCATTCCCTACGCCCAGGATAGGCTGGCGGTGTTCAAACGCAGTGCCGAACCCCGGCATTCTCCCGTTGATCTTGCCGGCTTGCGCGTAGCGATCACCGATGAACATAGCGCCGAGCTCAAGCAACGCTATCCGCGGGCTGATTTGCGGGTGTTTGCCGAGCATGACGAGGCGATTGCCGCTGCCGCCTTTGGCCAAGCTGACGTTTACCTAGACGATCTGTACAGCGCCTACTACCGAATCAACAGCTCATATTATGGTTACTTGCGCTTTGAGCGTTTCAGCGACCTACCGGTAGGCGGCTACGGTTTTGCCTTGCGCACGGATAACTCACGCTTGCAGCGGCTCATCAACGTTGCCATCGAGGCTATCGGCGACGATACGTTGCACAACCTGGCCAAGCGGTGGGTCGGCAACAGCTTCATTCCAGGTGAAGAACCCTTAGACCTCACCTTAGAGCAGTTACGCTGGATCAAGCGTAACCCGGTAGCGCGATTGGTGATTAATGACGACATGGCACCGGGTGCCTACTTCGACTCCAACGGCGTCTTTTCCGGCGGGTTCGCTGACCTGCTCGAAGTGATAACACTAAGTACTGGCCTGAATTTTGATGTCGTTATGCGCCGCGGCGGCTATCCGCAGATGATCGAAACACTGAAAAATAACGAGGCTGATCTGGCCTTGATGACGGCTAGTCCTGAGCGTGAAGCGTACTTGCGCTTTTCCAGACCACTGGATGCCAGTCCCTTTGTGTTGCTTAGCAGCAAAGAGCAGCAAGGCAAGCTGCAAAATCTGGCCGACAAGCGCGTGGCGATTCCTACTGGGCACGTGAGCTCACAGCAACTGCGCAAGCGCTACCCCGACGCAGTGATAATCGACGCTGGCACCACGTTGGATACAATGAACATGCTCTATAAAGGCAAGGCCGATGCCGCCATCGTGGCGTTGCCCGCAGCGCGTTATTACATAGAGCGCTTATTTCGCGACAAATTGGTGATCAACCAGATGCTTGATGTTGGGCCGGCCACGCTCAACTTTGCGATGCGTCGAAGTGATGTTGAACTTCAATCGATTATCAACAAGGTCATGCAAAGCATTGCTCCGGATGGGATCAATGCGATTTCCAACCGCTGGCGTTCACCACCAGGGATGAGCGGCCAAACCTGGGTCGACTACCAACGGGTGATCATCAATATCATCGCGGGTGCGGCGTTGTTGCTGTTGATATCGCTGGTCTGGGTGGTATACCTGCGTCGCCAGATCAAAGCCCGGGCGAGGGCAGAGCGAATGCTCAACGATCAACTGCAGTTTGTCGAAACGCTGACTGATTGCATGCCGCCGCCGCTTTACGTGCGTGATCTCAAGGGGCGCATGCTCTCGTGCAATCGCAGTTACCTGAAAAGTGTCGGCTTAAGTGCCGAGCAGGTGCTGAACAAAACGGTGCGCCAGCTACCCAAGGAAAATTTCGAGAGCCTCCCGGACTTTCATCGCATCTACTTTAAGGCGATGCGCGACGGCCAGACGATCGAGTCGGTGCATGCCATTCAGCTCCAGGGCAGGGAGGCGTGGATCAACCACTGGGTGCAACCGTTCCAGGACTCCAAAGGTGACATAAAGGGGGTTATCTGTGGCTGGTTGGATATCACCGAGCACCGTCAGTTGGTGGAGCAGTTGCGAGAAGCGAAGGTCCACGCGGATGACGCCAGCCGTGCCAAGACCAGCTTTCTGGCGACCATGAGCCACGAAATCCGCACGCCGATGAACGCCGTAATCGGCATCCTTGAACTGGCGCTTAAGCGCGCCGAAAGCCAGCCGATCGACCGCGCCAGTATTGAAATAGCCCATACTTCGGCAAAAAGCCTGCTGGAGTTGATCGGCGATATCCTCGACATCGCACGCATCGAATCCGGACGACTTAGTCTATCGCCCAAGCGTGCCAACTTGCGCGAACTGATCGAGTCGGTGGCCAGAGTGTTCGAGGGGCTAGCTAGGCAAAAGCGCCTGACCCTTATCCTCGACATCGATTCGAGCATCAACTGTGATGTGCTGGTCGATGCCCTGCGCTTCAAGCAAATCCTCTCTAACTTGATCAGCAATGCCATCAAGTTCACCGAAGAAGGCTCGATCAAGATCAGTATTTCCGGGGTTTTGATTGATACCAGCCTGCTCAATATTCACCTCAGCGTGGAAGACACCGGGGTTGGCATAAGCCCTACTGACCAGCAGCGCTTGTTCAGACCTTTCGTCCAGGCACAACGCAATGTGCAACAGACCGAAGGTACGGGGCTGGGGCTAGTGATCTGTCGTTCGCTGTGCGAAATGATGGGCGGCCGTGTAACTATGAGCAGTGCGTTAGGTCGTGGCACGATGATAGAAGTAGAGCTGCGCTTTCAGGTATTAGAGCGCATCAGTATCGCGCAATTGCCTGCCTTACCATTGACTCATCCACGTTGCTGTTTGCAAGTTCTGGTTGTGGATGATCACCAGGTCAACCGCCAAGTGTTACACCAACAACTAGAATTTTTGGGGCACGATGTCTATGAGGCAGAAGACGGTCAGCGTGCCTTCGACTGCTGGGGCGAGCAGCCCTTCGATGTTGTCATTACCGATTGCCACATGCCGGTCATGAATGGTGTTGACCTCACACGAGCAATTCGCAAAGTCGAACAGGAGCAAGGGCTTGAGCCCACGGTGATTATTGGCCTTACTGCCGATGCACAGCCGGAAGAATTAGAGCAGTGTATTAAAGCCGGCATGAATGATTGCCTGATCAAGCCAATCGGTCTCGACGAACTGGACGCGAGGTTGTTGGCGCTACACCAGGATCGGGAAATAGAAAGCGAGTATCCTGAGACCGCATTGCCACTGATGGCGCCAGACTCGCAACGGCTGGTTGATCTGGGGCCTTTGGAGTTGCTCATCAACAGCGACCCGGTGAAGTTCCGCGAGATACTCGGCGAGCTGATCAATAATAATCGCAGAGATTGTCAGTCACTGAGAGTTCTACTCCAGAACGGTGAGACTGATAAGTTAGGGGCGTTGGCTCACAGAATTAAAGGTGCTGCGCGTGTGGTGAAGGGAGAGCAATTGGTTGAATCTTGCCGGCGCATGGAGGTTGTCTGTGCGGATCCGCAAGCTTCGCCGGAGGCGCTCAGCAAGGCGGTGAATGAGGTGGAATTCGCTATAACCGAGTTGGAGCGTGCTCTTGGAACTCTTGAAAGGTCTGAATCGCCCCGGGTTTCGTAGACACCTCCATGCCTTAAACTGAGGCCAATCAGGAGGTGCCATGAGCAACCCACGTTATCCCGAAGAATTCAAAATCCAAGCGGTCAATCAAGTGACCGAAAAGAAGCTTCCCGTCGCTGACGTAGCGGCGCGTCTTGGCGTGTCGACGCATAGCCTCTATGCCTGGATAAAGCGCTACAGCAAACCTCAGGCAGAACGGCAGCAAGACGATGATCAGCACGCTGAACTGCGTCGTCTGCGAGCGGAACTCAAGCGGGTCACTGAAGAGCGAGACATCTTAAAAAAGGCCGCCGCGTACTTTGCCAAGGAGTGCGGCTGAAGTACGCCTTTATCAAGCAGCGCGCGGGCGACTATTCCATTCGACGGCTTTGCCTGACGCTGAAAGTCCATCCCAGTGGTTATTACGCTTGGTTGTCTGAGCCGCAATCTGCACGCGCTAAAGACGACCAGCGATTGCTGGGTTTGATCAAGCACTCGTGGCTGGAGAGCGGCGGAGTTTATGGCTATCGCAAAATCCATGACGACCTGCGCGAGGTCGGTGAAGATTGTGGTCGGCATCGTGTGGCGAGGTTGATGCGTCTTGAAGGTCTACGCTCTCAGACAGGGTATCGACGTCGCCCTGGAAAGTACGGCGGTAAGCCAGCGGTCGCCTCACCCAATTTGCTGAAGCGCCAGTTCGATGTCGGGGAACCCAACAAGGTTTGGGTCACCGACATCACCTATATTCGTACGTATGAAGGCTGGCTGTATTTGGCGGTGGTGCTGGATCTGTTTTCCCGTCAGGTCGTTGGCTGGTCAATGAAGTCGCAGATGACCAGTGATTTGGCCATTGATGCGTTATTGATGGCGGTTTGGAGGCGAAAACCGAAACAGGAGGTGATGGTTCACTCTGATCAGGGCAGCCAGTACAGCAGCTCCGATTGGCGCAGCTTTTTGAAGGCAAACAATTTGGTCGCCAGCATGAGCCGCCGAGGCAATTGTCATGACAACGCCGTGGCCGAGAGCTTTTTCCAGCTTCTGAAACGGGAACGGATCAAGCGAAAAATCTACATCACGCGGGAAGATGCTCGGAGTGATGTGTTCGATTACATCGAGATGTTCTACAACGCAAAACGCCGCCATGGTTTCAACAATCAGCTGTCACCGGTAGAGTTTGAAAAACGTTACGCAATGAGTTTGCAAGGTGTCTAAAGAATCCGGGGCGATTCA
>NZ_SPKN01000022.1:0-29917 GCF_023127765.1 Pseudomonas sp. W15Feb34 | reverse complement strand
CGACTGCGCCGGAAGTGGGGCGAATTATAGGCTTCCAGAATCTGCCGTCAACCTTCTTTTTCACATTTCTGTCATATCGGTCGAAAATGCCTTAGAAACGCGAAAGCCGGCCCCAAGGGGGCCGGCTTTCGCTTATCGAGTCTTACAGACTAGGGAAGGCGAACTGCGACGCTTCATGACTGGCCCGTTGCGGCCAACGCTGAGTGATCGCCTTGCGACGGGTATAGAAACGCACCCCGTCCGGCCCATAGGCGTGCAAGTCGCCAAACAGAGAGCGCTTCCAGCCACCGAAGCTGTGATATGCAACCGGCACCGGCAACGGTACGTTAACCCCTACCATGCCGACCTCAATCTCATCACAGAACAGCCGCGCTGCTTCACCGTCACGCGTGAAGATGCAGGTACCGTTGCCGTATTCATGATCGTTGATCAGTTGCATCGCCGCTTCCAGGCTATCCACCCGGACCACGCACAACACTGGCCCAAAGATCTCTTCTTTATAGATCCGCATCTCGGGGGTAACGCGGTCGAACAGACTGCCGCCAAGGAAAAATCCTTGTTCATGCCCGGCAATGCTCAAGCCGCGACCATCAACGACCAGCTCTGCACCCGCCGAAACACCCTCTTCTATATAGCCACTGACCTTATCTCGTGCCTGCCCCGTCACCAACGGGCCCATATCCAGGCCACAGGAGGTGCCCGCGCCGATCTTCAACGCCTTGACCTGCGGCACCAGCTTAGCGATCAACGCGTCCGCCACCTGGTCGCCCACGCACACCGCCACCGAAATCGCCATGCAACGCTCGCCGCAAGAACCATAAGCCGCGCCCATCAAGGCACTCACGGCGTTGTCCAGGTCTGCATCCGGCATCAGCACCGCATGGTTCTTCGCCCCGCCCAACGCTTGCACACGCTTGCCGCGCTTGGTCGCTTCGCTATAGATGTATTCGGCAATCGGCGTCGAGCCTACAAAGCTCAAGGCTTTAACTTCCGGCGCTTGAATCAATGCGTCCACCGCGCCTTTGTCGCCGTGCACCACACTCAGTACGCCTTTAGGCAGCCCAGCCTCCTGCAACAGTTGCGCGATCAACAACGTAGAACTCGGATCACGCTCCGAAGGTTTGAGGATGAAACAGTTACCGCACACAATCGCCAGCGGGTACATCCACAACGGCACCATCGCCGGGAAGTTGAACGGGGTGATACCCGCCACCACGCCTAGCGGCTGGAAGTCCGACCAGGCATCAATGTTCGGCCCCACGTTGCGGCTGTATTCGCCCTTGAGAATCTCCGGTGCCGAACACGCGTACTCCACGTTCTCGATCCCACGCTTGAGTTCACCCGCCGCGTCTTCCAGGGTCTTGCCATGCTCCTCACTGATCAACTGCGAGATACGTGCTTCGTTTTGCTCCAGCAACTGCTTGAAACGGAACATCACCTGGGCACGCTTGGCCGGAGGCGTATTGCGCCAGGCCGGAAACGCCGCCTTGGCTGAGTCAATCGCCTGTTGAATGGTTTCACGGCTGGCCAACGGCACCTGGTGAATCACCTGGCCGGTAGACGGGTTATAGACGTCGGCACTACGACCGCTGTCGTTGACCAGCTCACCGTTGATCAAATGCTGGATAAGGCTCATGCAGGGCTCCTGAAAAATTGTTCTATATAGAAGGAGAAATCAGTCGATCTTGTTCAGCACTTCGCCGACCGCGTCAAACAGACGGTCCAGGTCCTGCGGCTTGCTGTTGAAGGTTGGCCCGAACTGCAGGGTGTCGCCGCCAAAACGCACATAGAAACCGGCTTTCCACAATGCCATGCCGGCCTCGAATGGGCGCACGATGGCATCTCCATCACGCGGGGCAATCTGGATAGCCCCGGCCAGGCCGTAGTTGCGAATGTCGATCACATTCTTGCTGCCTTTCAAACCGTGCAGCGCGTTCTCAAAGTGTGGCGCGACTTCGGCTACGCTCTGCACCAGGTTTTCTTTCTGCAACAGGTCCAATGCCGCCAAGCCCGCCGCGCAAGCCACAGGGTGCGCCGAGTAGGTGTAGCCGTGGGGGAATTCCACGGCGTACTCCGGCGTCGCCTGGTTCATGAAGGTCTGATAGATCTCGCTGCTGGCAATCACCGCGCCCATCGGGATAGCGCCGTTGGTGACTTGCTTGGCGATGCACATCAGGTCCGGCGTCACGCCGAAGCTGTCGGCACCGAACATCGAGCCGGTGCGGCCAAAGCCTGTGATCACTTCGTCGAACACCAACAGGATATTGTGCTGGTCGCAAATTTCGCGCAGGCGCTTGAGATAACCCTGCGGTGGCACCAATACGCCAGCGGAGCCGGCCATCGGCTCGACAAACACGGCGGCAATATTCGACGCGTCATGCAGCTCGATCAGCTTGAGCAACTCATCGGCCAAGGCAATACCGCCCTGCTCCGGCATGCCCCGGGAGAAGGCATTGCTGGCCAGCAAGGTGTGAGGCAGATGGTCGACATCCATCATCGCCTGGCCAAACAGCTTACGGTTACCGTTCACACCGCCCAGACTGGTACCGGCGATGTTCACGCCGTGGTAACCACGGGCGCGACCAATCATCTTGGTCTTGGTGGCCTGGCCTTTGAGGCGCCAGTAAGCCCGCACCATCTTCACCGCCGTATCGGCACATTCAGAGCCCGAATCGGTGAAAAACACATGATTCAGGTTGCCTGGGGTCAGGTCGGTGATCTTTTCCGCCAACTGGAAGGACAACGGATGACCGTATTGGAAGCCCGGAGAGTAGTCCAAGGTGCCCAATTGCTTAGCGACCGCTTCCTGGATTTCCTTGCGCGTATGCCCGGCGCCACAGGTCCACAGGCCCGACAACGAATCATAAACCTTGCGCCCCTTGTCATCGGTCAACCAGCTACCCTCGGCGGCCACGATCAGGCGTGGATCGCGCTGGAAGTTGCGGTTGGCGGTGTAGGGCATCCAGTGCGCATCCAGCTTGAGTTGGCTGGCCAGGGTCGATGGGGCGTTTTCGGGCATGTTCATCAGCAAAACCTCGCAGGGCAACAGGCAGCGTCGGGATTGAAAAAGCGTTGTTGCAGCTAAATTGCCACGGGGATAAAGTCGGTGAAATCCAACTCTTCTAACCTTCAGTCAGGACTTCACTAAACTATGAGCAGCCGTCGTCCCGACCCTTTGGCCCAAGTCAGCGACTTCGACATTCGCTTGCTGCGCATCTTTCGCAGCGTGGTGGAATGCGGCGGCTTCTCGGCGGCAGAGACCGTGCTCGGCATCGGCCGCTCGGCCATCAGCCAGCAGATGAGCGACCTGGAGCAGCGGCTCGGCCTCAGACTTTGCCAACGCGGCCGCGCCGGTTTTTCCCTGACGGAGGAAGGCCGCGAGGTTTATCAGTCAGCCCTGCAATTGTTGAGCGCCCTGGAAAGCTTTCGCACCGAGGTCAACGGCCTGCACCAGCATTTGCGCGGCGAGTTGATCATCGGCCTCACCGACAACCTCGTCACCCTGCCGCATATGCGCATCACCCACGCACTGGCGCAGTTGAAGGAACGCGGCCCGGACGTGCAGATCCAGATCCGCATGATCGCCCCCAATGAAGTAGAACAAGGTGTACTTGATGGCCGTCTGCATGTCGGCGTGGTGCCCCAGGCCAGCGCCCTGTCGGGTCTGGAATACCAACCGCTGTACAGCGAGCGCTCACTGCTTTATTGCGCGGTCGGGCACCCGCTGTTTTATGCCGACAACAAACAACTCGATGACGAGCGCATCGACAGCCAGGACGCCATCGCCCCTACCTTTCGCCTCCCCGCAGAGATCCAGGCCCACTACCAGGCGCTCAACTGCACGGCCAGCGCTTCGGACCGTGAAGGCATGGCGTTCCTGATCCTCACTGGCCGCTATATCGGCTACTTGCCCGATCACTACGCCAGCCTGTGGGTGCAACAAGGCCGACTGCGCGCGCTGAAACCGGCTACACGTTTTTACGATTTGAGCCTGGCATCGGTCACACGCAAAGGCCGGCGCCCTCATTTGGTGCTGGAAAGTTTCCTTGAAAGCCTGGCCGCGACGCGCTAACTCGGGCCTCACGCAAAAAGCTGAGCACATGGACAGCTTTTTGCAAGGCACAAGGACCTTGAACCGTCCGCCTCGAGTCTACCCGCCATGCCACCAGAATCTGCCAGCCCCAGCGACCTGATCTACGGCCTCAACGACCGCCCCAAACCACTGCCGGCTCTATTGGCAGCACTACAACATGTGCTGGCGGCGTTCGTCGGCATCATTACTCCGCCGCTGATCATCGGCTCCACGCTCGGCCTCACCGCCCACCTGCCCTATCTGATCAGCATGGCGCTGATGGTGTCCGGCGTAGGCACGTTCATCCAGGCACGCAGGCCGTATGGTATCGGCGCCGGTATGATCTGCCTGCAAGGCACTAGCTTTGCGTTTCTCGGCGCGGTGTTGGCGGCAGGCTTTCTAGTCAAGCAACGCGGCGGCAGCCCGGAAGACATTCTGGCGATGATCTTCGGCGTGTGCTTCTTCGGCGCGGCGGTACAGATCGTGTTGAGCCGCTTCATCGGCCAACTGCGTCGTGTCATCACCCCCCTTGTAACGGGGATCGTCATCACGTTGATCGGCATCAGCCTGATCAAAGTGGGGATTACCGACCTCGGCGGCGGTTTTAATGCGCCAGACTTCGGCGCCCCTGCGAACCTGGCACTCGGCCTGTTCGTGGTACTGACAATCATCCTGCTCAACCGCTCCAATACCCCGTGGGTACGCTTGAGCGCCATTATCATCGGCCTGGCCCTGGGGAGCCTCGCGGCGTGGTTCAGCGGTAAACTGGTGCCCCAAGCCCTGCCCGACTTGCCCTTGATCAGCCTGCCGATGCCGTTCCGATTTGGTTTCAACTTTGACTGGAGCGCTTTCCTGCCGATTGCGCTGATTTATCTGATCAGCAGCATCGAAACCGTCGGCGACCTCACGGCCAATTGCATGATCGCCCGCCAACCCATCAGCGGTGCATCTTATATAAGCCGGCTCAAGGGCGGCGTGCTGGGCGATGGCGTGAGCTGCATGATTGCCGCCACCTTCAGCGCGTTCCCCAACACCACCTTTGCCCAGAACAATGGCGTGATCCAGCTCACCGGCGTGGCCAGCCGTTACGTCGGTTTGTATATCGGTGTGCTGCTGTTCTGTCTGGGCCTGTTTCCATTGATCGGCGCCGTACTGCAGCAAATCCCCAAGCCGGTGCTGGGCGGCGCGACCCTGGTGATGTTCGGCAGCGTGGCCGCCGCCGGCGTGCGTATCCTCGCCCAGGCGCCGCTGGATCGACGCAGCATGTTGATCATTGCCACCTCGTTTGGCGTCGGCCTGGGTATCGCCGCTCAACCCAACTTGCTGCACCTGATGCCGACACTGGTACAGAACCTGTTCGACTCGGCCATCACCAGCGGCGGCCTCACCGCCATCGTATTGTGCCTGTTGCTGCCGGAAGCCAAGGCGAGTACATGCGCTACAAACCCAACAGCGCAAAGCGAAAGCCTGGAGCCGCTTTGACGGTTTTATTGCATCGGGACTTGTCTGAGGCTTGAGGGTGGGTTATCTGTGCACACGTCGCCTTTATCGATCAGCACGGAAACCTCCATGAGCCTCGAAGTTCCTGCCCACAGCAACCACGCCGGTAAACCCGCCAGCCGCATTCGGCAAAAGAACGAACAAGCTATTCTCCAGGCTGCTGAAGATGAATTCGCCCGCCATGGCTACAAAGGCACCAGCATGAACACCATCGCTGCCAGTGCCGGGCTGCCCAAGGCCAACTTGCACTACTACTTCACCAACAAGCTGGGCCTGTATATCGCGGTGCTCAGCAATATCCTCGAATTATGGGACAGCACCTTCAACGCGCTGACCGCCGAGGATGACCCGGCCGTGGCGCTTGCGCGCTACATCCGCACCAAGATGGAGTTCTCGCGGCGCCAACCACAAGCCTCGCGGATCTTCGCCATGGAGATCATCAGCGGCGGCGAATGCCTCACCGAATATTTCGGTCAGGACTATCGCGCCTGGTTCAGTGGCCGAGCCGCGGTGTTCCAGGCGTGGATCGACGCCGGCAAAATGGACCCCGTCGATCCCGTGCACTTGATCTTCCTGCTGTGGGGCAGCACCCAGCACTACGCCGACTTCGCCACCCAGATCTGCCGCGTCACCGGTCGCACCAAGCTGACCAAGCAGGACATGGAAGACGCCGGCACCAACCTGATCCATATCATTCTCAAAGGCTGCGGCATCAAGCCGGCCCTATAAAAACGAAGCGAGTTATGTCTTTTACGCTGACAGGCTTTTGCGAATTTCGTGAAGAAATACGCAAAAGCCGCTTTATCACCTTGGCGGTGCCGATCACCAGCCCGCAGGACGCCCAGGCGTTTTTCGAGCAGCACAGCGACCTGAACGCCACACACAACTGCTGGGCCTGGAAGCTGGGCGATCAATACCGCAGCAACGACGACGGCGAACCCGGTGGCACCGCCGGGCGACCGATCCTCGCGGCTATCGAGGCCCAGGGGTTCGATCAGGTCGCGGTGCTGGTGATCCGCTGGTACGGCGGCATTCAATTGGGGACGGGCGGACTCGCCCGCGCCTACGGTGGTGGCGCAAACAAATGCCTGCAAAATGCCGAGCGCATCGAACTGATCAGCCGTGTGCCCCTGAGCTGCGCCTGTGGGTTCTCCGAGCTGAACCTGGTGAAGCTGCGCGTCGCCGAACTCGGCGGTTTAGTGCTGGAAGAAACCTTCACCGCCAACGGCGTGGAGCTATACCTTGCGCTGGCAGGGGCACACATCGACACCCTGCAAACCCAGCTCGCCGACCTGAGCCGTGGGCGCATCCTGCTGCAACGCTGAAACTGCTACTGTTAGGCGCTGAACTCCCTGAACCGCGACTTCAAAGGAAGCCTTCATGTCTACACCAAAAACCGCACTGATCATCGGCGCCTCGCGCGGGCTGGGCCTTGGCCTGGTCAAGCAACTGCTCCAGGATGGCTGGGACGTCACCGCCACCGTGCGTGATCCGCACAAGGCCGATGCCCTCAAAGCCGTGGGCCCGGTGCAGATCGAGAAATTGGATATGGATGATCAGCAAGCCGTGATCGCCCTGGCCCAACGCTTGAAAGACCGCACCTTCGACCTGCTGTTCGTCAACGCTGGCGTCAAGGGCCCGGCGAACCAGGAGCCAGGCCACGCCACCCTCGCAGAGGTCGGCCAGCTGTTTTTCACCAACGCCGTGGCGCCGATCAACCTGGCCCAGCGCTTTGTCGGGCAGATCCGCAAAGACACCGGCGTGCTGGCGTTCATGAGTTCGGTGCTGGGCAGCGTGACCATTCCCGACGGTTCGGACCTGGCGCTGTACAAGGCCAGCAAGGCTGCCCTCAACTCAATGACCAACAGCTTTATCACCCAGTTGGGCGACCACAAGCCGACGGTTCTGTCGCTGCATCCGGGCTGGGTGAAAACCGACATGGGCGGAGAGAACGCACATATCGACGTCGACACCAGCGTGCGCGGCCTGGTGGATCAAGTAAATGCCTACACCGGCAAGGGCGGCCATCACTTCGTGGACTACAAGGGCGACACCATCGCCTGGTAAATACACCGATCAACCTGTGGGAGGGGGCTTGCTCCCGATGGCTGAGTGTCAGTCAATGCTGTGTGGACTGGTCCACCGCTATCGGGAGCAAGCCCCCCTCCCACTCTGTACCTACTCCTACAGCTAGACCCCGTAATGAACTACACGTAATCTAGCCCCCTCGCCCTCCCCGGCGACCCTGGATCAGCAGACAGGGCAACACTGAGCTGGCAAACCTGAACCCATCATTCAGAGGAGCCGGCCAATGCCTGCGACCCGTATCTGGTTAAAAAACCCCCTCGCGATTTTCACTGCCAATGGCCTCGACGCCCGTGGCGGCCTGGTGCTGCAAGACGGTGTGATCACCGAATTACTGGCCCAGGGCCAAGAACCGGCACAACCCTGCACGCAGGTGTTCGATGCTCGCGAACATGTGGTCCTGCCCGGGCTGATCAACACTCACCATCATTTCTATCAAACCCTCACCCGCGCCTGGGGCCCGGTGGTCAACCAGCCGCTGTTTCCCTGGCTGAAAACGCTGTACCCGGTATGGGCGCGGCTTACCCCGGAAAAACTCGCCCTGGCCAGCAAAGTCGCCCTGGCTGAATTGCTGCTGTCGGGCTGCACCACGGCGGCCGACCACCACTACCTGTTCCCCGATGGTTTGGAAAACGCCATTGATGTGCAGGTAGCCAGCGTGCGCGAACTGGGGATGCGCGCCATGCTCACCCGCGGCTCCATGAGCCTGGGCGAAGCCGATGGCGGCCTGCCACCGCAGCAGACCGTGCAACAAGGCCAGGTCATTCTTGACGACAGCCAGCGCCTGATCCGCGAATATCACGAGCGGGGTGACGGCGCGCAGATTCAGATTGCCCTGGCTCCGTGCTCGCCGTTTTCCGTCACCCCCGAGATCATGCAAGCCAGCGCCGAATTGGCCAACCGCCTGGATGTGCGCCTGCATACCCACTTGGCGGAAACCCTCGACGAAGAAGACTTCTGCCTGCAACGCTTCGGCCTGCGTACCGTGGATTATCTCGACAGCGTCGGCTGGCTCGGCCCACGCACCTGGCTGGCCCACGGCATTCACTTCAACCCGGATGAAATCGCACGCCTGGGTGCCGCCGGTACGGGGATCTGCCACTGCCCAAGCTCCAACATGCGCCTGGCTTCCGGTATCTGCCCGACCCTGGACCTGCTTGCCGCCGGCGCGCCCATCGGGCTGGGCGTGGACGGCTCGGCGTCCAACGATGCCTCGAACATGATCCTTGAAGCGCGTCAGGCCCTGTACATTCAGCGCCTGCGTTATGGCGCAGAAAAGATCACCCCAGAAGGCGTGCTGGGCTGGGCAACCAAAGGGTCGGCACAGTTGCTGGGCCGAACGGACATCGGTGAATTGGCCGTAGGCAAGCAGGCTGACCTGGCATTGTTCAAACTTGATGAGCTGCGCTTCTCCGGTAGCCACGATCCGATTTCAGCGCTGCTGTTGTGCGGTGCGGACCGGGCGGATCGAGTGATGATCGGCGGCCAGTGGCGGGTGATCGACGGCCAAGTCGAAGGCCTGGACCTGAAAGGCTTGATCGCCGATCACACCCAGGCGGCTCGCCAACTCATCGCCGGCACCTGAGCCAGACGCCGATCAAAATGTGGGAGGGGGGCCTGCTCGCTCCCACATTGGGTCTACGGCGTCATCAAAAACAGTTACAGCCCCAGCAGCGACAACATAATAAAAGTCGCAAACAACACAAAATGAGTCATCCCTTCAATGGCATTCGTCTCGCCATCGTTGAGGTTGATCGCGCTGACAATCAGCGTGATAAACACCATCACCGTCTGCACCGGCGTCATCGCCATCTGGAACGGCTGGCCACTATAGAGCGCCATGGCTTCCATCACCGGCACCGTCAGGATCACCGTAGACAACGAAGCACCCAACGCAATATTCACCACCGACTGCATACGGTTGGCCAATGCAGCGCGCAATGCCGTCAGAATCTCTGGCGCGGCCGAGATAGCCGCCACCACAATCGCCGTGATCACCGGCGGCGCGCCCGTGCCTTCCAGGCCCAGATCCAGGGTTTTGGACATCACCTCGGCCAACGCGCCAATCACAATCACGCCAAACACCAACGTGCCTATCGAGAACGCGAGGTTAACGGGCGGTGTGTGTTCTTCTTCGGTTGATTTCTTGCGGCGTTTTTCCGGGTAGCTGTAGCTGAAGAAATAACTGTGTGGGCCTACCTGCATCCTCAGGAACAAGGTGTAGAGCACCACCATCGCGCCAATGGTGAAGGCCGAGTAAATTTTCCAATCGGCCTCGGGGATAAATTCCGGTACCACCATCGACACGCCCATGGCGGTGAGGATCATCACGCTGTAGGTGCGCGCTGAGTCATCGTTGTAGGACTGTTCCCCATGCTTGATGCCCCCCATCAAGGCGGCCAGGCCGAGAATACCGTTGATATCCAGCATCACCGCCGAGTAAATGGTATCGCGCACCAGGGTGGGTGATGGCTCGTTGCTCATCATGATCGCCAGGATCACCACTTCCACCAATACGGCCGCGAGGGTCAGGATCATGGTGCCGTAGGGGTCGCCAACCTTTTCTGCCAACTGCTCGGCGTGATGGGCTACGCGCATTGAGGCCATTACGATAAACGCGATCAGCGCAGCACCGGCCAGCAGGGCCACCAGTTGCCCACTGTGGAGCATCCAGTGCTCCAGCGGATAAGCCGCAATGGCGGCAATCAGCGCCAGCAGCATGAATTTTTCTTGCTTGAGGTGTGTGAGCATTACGGGCCTTTTCGTGCAGCGAATCAGTCATTGATGGGGTACAGACTGCGCCAAGCCGCTAACGTTTCGTTACACCTTAGTTCACCTCACCCTTGCGTGAGTGACACAAATACTCTCCTGCTGGTCAGGTTTTGCCGATTATTTCAGCCATGGCCTGTAGAATGCCGCCATTGCACCTGATGAGATTTTAACTATGTACGATTGGCTCAACGCCCTGCCCAAGGCTGAACTGCACCTGCACCTGGAGGGTTCGCTGGAGCCTGAGTTGCTGTTCGCCCTGGCCGAGCGCAACAAGATTGCGCTGCCGTGGAACGACGTCGACACCCTGCGCAAGGCCTACGCCTTCAACAACCTGCAAGAGTTTCTCGACCTGTATTACAAAGGTGCCGATGTGCTACGCACGTCCCAGGATTTCTACGACCTGACCTGGGCCTACCTGCTGCGCTGCAAAGCCCAAAACGTGATCCACACCGAACCGTTCTTCGATCCACAAACCCACACCGACCGTGGCATCCCGTTCGAAGTCGTGCTGAACGGCATCGCCGCTGCGCTTAAAGATGGCGAGCAGCAACTGGGCATCACCAGCGGCTTGATCCTCAGCTTCCTGCGCCACCTGAGCGAAGCCGAAGCCGAGAAAACTCTCGACCAGGCCCTGCCGTTCCGTGACGCGTTCGTGGCCGTGGGCCTGGACAGCTCAGAAATGGGTCACCCGCCGAGCAAGTTCCAGCGCGTGTTCGATCGTGCCCGCCACGAAGGCTTCCTCACCGTCGCCCACGCCGGCGAAGAAGGCCCGCCCGAGTACATCTGGGAAGCGCTCGACCTGCTGAAAATCCAGCGTATCGACCACGGCGTGCGTGCCATTGAAGATGAACGCTTGATGCAGCGCATCATCGACGAACAGATCCCGCTGACGGTATGCCCGCTGTCCAACACCAAACTCTGCGTGTTCGACGACATGGCCCAGCACAACATCCTCGACATGCTCGAACGTGGCGTGAAAGTCACCGTGAACTCGGACGACCCGGCCTACTTCGGCGGTTATGTCACCGAGAACTTCCACGCGCTGCATACCTCCCTGGGCATGACCCAGGACCAGGCCAAACGCCTGGCGCAGAACAGCCTGGATGCGCGGCTCGTAAAGCCATAACCGGCCATCATTGAACGAATGCAGGCTAAATGTGGGAGGGGGCTTGCCCCCGATGGCGGTGGGTCAGTCACAGATGTGTTTACTGACACTCCCTCATCGGGAGCAAGCCCCCTCCCACATAGTTTTTGCGCTGACCTTTAGATTTGGGTGAGCTCTTCCAGCGTCTTGCCCTTGGTCTCCATCCCGAACACCCACACCACCAGCGCCGCCACGGCAAAGCACAACGCCCCCAAGGCAAATACCCCGCCCTGCCCGGTTATCGGAAATACCAACCCGGTCACCAACGGCCCCAGCAACGAGCCTACGCGGCCAATTGCTGACGCAAATCCGGAACCTGTAGCTCGCGCCGAAGTGGGATATAGCTCCGGCGTGTAGGTGTACAGCACCGCCCACATGCCAAACAGGAAAAACTGCATCAACAACCCGGAGGTGATCAGCAGGGCCACATTGCCGCCAAACACAGCACTTTGCCCATACAGAAACGCCATCACCCCGCCACCCAGCAGCGTCACGACGCACACCGGTTTACGCCCCCAGCGCTCGACCAGCCAGGCCGCCATCAAAAAGCCGGGGATCCCGCCCAGGGAAATGATCACCGTGTAATACACCGACTGGGTCACGGCGAAACCCGATTGCTGCAATAGCGCGCTCAACCACGACGTCAGCCCGTAGAACCCGAGCAAGGCAAAGAACCACACGCTCCAGATCATCATCGTGCGTTGGCGGTACTGCGCCGACCACAGCTGCTGGAACGCGGAAAAGAATGTACCCGGCGTACTCTCTACCCATGGCAGGGCCATCGGCTCCGGCAAATCGGCGCGGCCCAGGGAGTCGCGTACCTTCTGCTCGATACCCAGCAATACCTTGTCCGCCGCTTCGTGGCGCCCGGCCTGTTCCAGCCAACGCGGCGACTCTGGAATAAAGAAGCGGATGGCCAACACAAACACCGCCGGTACCGCCAACACCAGGAAGATGTCGCGCCAACCAATCACCGGCAGCAAAAAGTACGACAGCACCCCGGCGGCTACAAAGCCCAACGGCCAAAAACCATCCATCAACGCGATGTAACGCCCGCGCCGTTTGGCGGGAATCAACTCCGACAGCATCGACTGAGCAATAGGAAACTCCATGCCCATGCCAATGCCCAACAGGATCCGAAACAACGTCAACGCCTCCACCGTCTGCGCCGTGGAGCACAGGTAACTGGCAACGCCCCACAACACGATGCTCCACTGAAACACCGGTTTGCGCCCAAAGCGATCCGCGAGCATTCCAGAAAGAGAAGCACCCACCACCATGCCGAAAAAACTCGAACTGGCCAGCAACCCGGCCTGGGCCGTGCTCAAGCCAAACTCGGTTTTGATCGAGCCCAACAGAAAGGTCATCATTGCCAAGTCCATGGAGTCGAAGAAAAACGCCAAGGCAATGATGATGAAGATGACTCGGTGGTAACCGCTGATGGGCAACCGTTCCAGCCGCTGTGCTGCGCTATAACCCTGCCTGACCATGCCGCATCCCCCCGTATGAAAAATCCCCTTGGCGAGTGTGCGGCATCGTTTGTCCTGGCTATTGCTGGATGCGACCTGATTGCAGCTCTGAACGACGCGCTTAACGTGCCGCCAGCCGGCTGATCTCCCTGAGCCCTGCCTCGTTGACTGACAAGGCACGCGACTCGTTGATCACGCTGATCCAGTTGGCCTGCAGAAACAGCTGCATCAACCCCGCCCCCAATGCTCCGCCCAGATGCGGTTGCTGCTGGCTCCAGTCGAAACAGTCGCACACCAGCGGCGCTGCCAGGGCCTGGATAAAAATCCCCAGGTCCGCCAAATGCTGCGCGCCCTTGACCGTAACCTCGGTACGCTGCTCATGGCGCTCGAACCATCCGGCCTCAAGCATCCGTTGATACAACTGCGCCGCCAACTCGCCGCCGAGATGGCCGTGACACCAGCGGGCACGGCGCAACAACTGCGGTGCCATCAGTGCCGGCGGCAAGGCTTGCGGTGTGCTGCGCGCCGCGCTGGCCATGGTGGTGCTGGCCAGCGCATCAATGGCGGCACTCACATCCGCAGCCGCCACGCGAAACAAGCGCTTGCCACGTCGGGCCTCGGTCCGCAGCAAACCGCTGCCGGTCAGCCGCGCCAAATGGGCATTGGCCGACGCCGGCGACAACCCGGCCAGCGTTGCCAGCTCTTCTGAAGACTTCGCCGAACCGTCCATCAGGGCCCAGAGCATGGCCGTGCGTTTGGGCTCGGCAAGCAAGCTGGCGATCTGACTGATGCAAGGTGCTGCTTCCATGTATTCACTCCCTGTAAGACCATTTTTCTGCTGCGGTTGACGCCAAAGTATAGGTGCGCACGCAGCAGGTTCCGCGGCCTCCGACAGCTCGGATCAGGACAGGGTATGAGTGAAATTTCCGATCATTACGCAGGCTATTGCCCAGTCGCCGTTCGCCCCGGTCGTTGCGCCGTCAAGGTCGCACAGCGGGACACGAGCATCTCCCGCAGCAGATTGATGGGTTTGCTCAATTGCGCACGATGGGCACATAGCAAGTTGAGCGGTGTGCGCTCGCCCTGCAGCTGCGGCAGGATCAAACGCAAGCGCCCGGCCAGCACGTCGGTGCTGATATCCAACCAGGATTTGTAAGCGATGCCCATGCCCGCCACCGCCCAGCGCCGCACCACATCGGCGTCATCACTGAACCGGTCACCACTGACTGTCAGGCTCACGTGGCGCTTGCCGTCATAAAACCCCCAATGGTCATGCACCCGGCTGCCGAGCATGTACAGCAGGCAATTGTGCTGGGCCAGTTGCTCCAGATGCTGGGGTTCGCCATGCCGGGCGAGGTAGCTCGGCGCGGCGCACAGCACACGAATATTGTCCGGGGCGATGGGCAGAGCCACCAGGCTGGAATCTTCGGGTTCACCATAGCGCAGGGCTATGTCCACTGGCTGGCGGAACAGGTCGGCAATGCGATCGCCCAGCAACAGGCGCACGTTCAGTTGCGGGTGTTGCTGCTGGAACTCATCCAGCCACGGCAACAGCTGGTTGCGACCAAAATCCGACGGCGCCGACAATTGCAGCACGCCGCTCACATGATCCTGGCCACTGGCCAATAAGCGCCGGCCATCGTCCAGCGCACTTAATGACGCACGCGCATATTCCAGGAAGCCCTCGCCTTCGGCAGTCAGGCGCAGGCTGCGGGTGGAGCGCGCCAGCAAACGCGTGCCCAGCTGCTGTTCGATACGCTTGAGCGCGGCGCTGGCCACTGCCGGTGACAGGTCCATCACCCGTGCCGCCGCCGACAGGCTGCCCAGGTCCGCAGCACGTACAAACAACTGCAAATCATCAAAACGCAGCATGGAACTCCGCCAATTATCAAAATTTGGTTGAAACAGACTGCTGTTTTAGCCGCTTTTATCTGCGTAGGAAATAGCCAATCATCTGCCCATCCCGTTCTTAGCTATATCACTCAGACCTTTTACCGGAGCCCTCATGAAAGCCATTGCCTACTACACGTCATTGCCGATCAACGACCCAAAATCCCTGCAAGATATAGAGCTGCCGGAGCCCGTGGCCGGCCCGCGCGACCTGCTGGTGGAAGTCAAAGCCATCTCGGTCAACCCGGTGGACACCAAGGTGCGCCACAACGTCGCCCCGGAAAATGGCGACGCCAAGGTGTTGGGCTGGGACGTGGCCGGTGTGGTCAAGGCGGTCGGCAGCGATGTGACGCTGTTCAAAGCCGGTGACAAGGTGTTCTACGCCGGCTCCCTGGTGCGCCCAGGCGGCAACAGCGAACTGCATACGGTCGATGAACGCATCGTCGGCCATATGCCCAAAAGCCTGGGGTTTGCCGAAGCGGCCGCGCTGCCGTTGACCGCTATCACCGCGTGGGAGCTGCTGTTTGAACGTTTGCAAATACCCGAAGGCAAGGAAGATCACGGCCAGAGCCTGCTGATCGTCGGCGCTGCCGGCGGCGTGGGGTCGATCCTGACCCAACTGGCCAACCAACTCACGGCGCTGAAAGTCATCGGTACCGCCTCGCGCCCCGAGACTCAGGAATGGGCCAAAGCCTTGGGCGCCCACGTAGTGATCGACCACAGCCAGCCGCTGAGCGAAGCGCTGAAACAGGCAGGCCTTGGGCAAGTGACCCACGTCGCCAGCCTGACCCAAACCGAGCATCACCTGGATCAACTGGTGGAAGCGCTGCAACCCCAAGGCAAGCTGGCGTTGATCGACGACCCCAAGGCGCTGGATGTAAGCAAGCTCAAGCGCAAGAGCCTGTCGCTGCACTGGGAGTTCATGTACACCCGCTCGATGTTCGAGACCCACGACATGATCGAGCAGCACAACCTGCTTAACCGCGTGGCCGATCTGATCGACGCCGGCACCCTGAAAACCACGGTGGGCGAGCATTTCGGTGTGATCAATGCAGCCAATGTGCGCCGTGCCCACGCGCTGCTGGAAAGCGGCAAGGCCAAGGGCAAGATCGTGCTGGAAGGGTTCTGAAAAAACGACTGTCAGTGTCGTCCGTTATTCATGTAAGTAATGGACGACACCATTAGTCTGAGAGTTGACCCTTGTCATATTTTTAAGGGGATTCGGGTTTATATTGGCCGCCTTTGCCACGAGTCTTTTACGCGAGGAAGTCAGCAATGAAGATCCTGATAAAAGCGTCAGCAAAATCCCCAGGCAGCCAATGGCAGGTTCGTCTCGACGGCGAAGCCATCACCTTCCGCAGTGAAGCCGAGGCCCGCGCCTTTGTTGACACCCTGCAAGCGCGGATACAGGCCCCCCACCGTTTCCCCCTCGTCCAGCAGCGCTCTGCCGCTGGCTGACCCGTCTATCAGACCTGCGCCTGCGTGGCCCTTGCCCGTTGCAGGCGCTGGGTCGACATTGCAATCGTTACCGCCAGCACACCGCACAAGCTGATGACCATGGCCATCGGCATCGCCGTACCATCATGCAACACGCCGACCAGCGACGCCGCACCCGCCGCCACGCCGAACTGGATACACCCGAGCAACGCCGAGGCACTGCCCGCCCGTGCGCCTTGCCCGCTCATGGCACAGGCCGAGGTGTTCGGCAAAATGCAGCCCAGGCTGGCGATGCAGATAAACAGCGGCACCAGCAACGGCCACAGCGCCTCAGTACGCAGCGCGGCAATCCCCAGCAGCGTCAACGCCGCCGCCACGTAGACCCACACCGTACGCGACAGCAAAAACGCCGGGCCACGCTTGGCCAGCAACCGCGCATTCAACTGCGCCACCAGGATAAAGCCGGCGGCGTTGGAACCGAACAGCCAGCCGTAATGCTCGGCAGGCACGCCGTAGAGTTTGATAAATACGAAGGGGGAGCCGGCGATGTAGGCAAACATCCCGGCAATCGAGATGCCGCCGGTCAAGGCATAGCCCAGGTACACGCGGTCCGACAACAGCGAGCCGTAGCGGCGCAACGAACCAGACAATGGCTGGCGCGGTTGATCGGCCGGGAAGGTTTCCGGCAAGCCGACTGCCACGGCGATAGCCGCCATCACGCTGAACAACGACAGTGCCAGGAAAATCGATTGCCAGCCCCACACCCCGACCATCACCCCCCCCGCCAATGGCGCAAGGATCGGCGCCAGGCCGGTGACCAGCATCAGTTGCGAATACACCTTGGCCGAGCCCACCGCGTCGCACTTGTCACTGACCACCGCCCGGGAAATCACCATGCCTGCACAACCGCCAAGGGCCTGCACGAAACGCGCGCCGATCAGCCACTCCAGCGACGGCGCGTAGGCACAGGCGAAGGATGCGAGGGTAAACAAGGTGACGCCGCTGAGCAGCGGCACGCGCCGACCGAAACGGTCAGCCAGCGGGCCGTAGATCAATTGACCGATAGCCAGGCCGGCGAAATACACCGCCAAGGTTAACTGGATATGTTTTTCGTCAGTGGCAAAGGCCGTGGCCATGGCCGGAAAGCCCGGCAGGTAGAAGTCGATCGCCAACGGCGCGAAGGCGCTCAAGGCGCCCAGAATCAGGATTATGCGAAGGTTCATCAGACACCCAAGTGAGTCGGCAGCTCGACAGTCTAGCCGCGCTTGGGTGCCGTGAACATTACGTTAGGTCGCTAACGATCAGAAAAAATCACACCAGTTTGGCGGTGTAGCCCTCCTCGGTGATCAGTTGGATGACCTTATCCGAGGGCAGACTGCTTGCCACGCGCACTTCTTTAGCGCCCAAATCTACTTCGACACTCGCTGCCGGGTCCTGGCTCTGTACCGCCTGGGTCACTGATCGAACGCAATGGCCGCAGGTCATTCCTTCAACATTGAATATTTGCATGACATGACTCCTTTGATGAGGTTGAACCCAGTCTCAAGCTTGCCATGATGGCAAGGTCAAGTTTCAAAAAAATCGGCCGGGCTGGTATTCGCAGGCGACGTCGGCCAAGCTTCAACTTTCCTCGCTGTGAACCATGGAGCATTCGCCATGCGCTGGTCGTTTTTTGCCCTTGCCGGCCTGATGAGCTTGTCTGCCGCTGCGCCCCAGGCTCTCGCCGCTGAAGATTATGCGGTGCTGATCATTTCCCGCGAACGCCTGGAAGTACCCACCAATTGCGAAATTGGCCTGTATCTTCAGGACCAACTGGCCGGACGCCTGTTCCAGGAACAAGCCACCTCGTTCAATCTGCCCGCAGGTAACGTGTCGCTGCGCCTCAAGCTATTGCCAGGCCAGTCCCCGGGCTGCCAGCCAGGGATGCTGGCGCCGGCGGCGCAGAACATTACGTTGAAAGCCGGTGATGTCCGCAAATTGCGTATTGCCCAGGGCCAGGACGGCATGTACCTCAAACCTGCCGCATTGGAATACTGAAGACGCTTGACCTTCCCCACAGGTTAAGGTTGATCCTAGTGGCAACTTCTTCTGGAGGACTGCCCCATGAATGGATCCACCACATTTGACTTGCCCATCGGCGGCATGACCTGCGCCAGCTGTGCCGGCCGCGTCGAACGCGCGCTGGGCAAGGTGCCGGGGGTGCAACGCGTGAGCGTCAACCTGGCCAACGAACGCGCCCATATCGAAGTGCTCGGCCCGATGGATGCCAGCGTGTTGATCGCCGCAGTCGACAAGGCCGGCTACACCGCCACCCTGCCACAAAGCGAAACCGCCACCGAAGCCGACCAGGCCGGGCGCCTGCGCCGCGAACGCTGGGCGCTGGTGGCGGGGATTGTGCTGGCGCTGCCCCTGGTGCTGCCGATGCTGGTAGAACCCTTCGGCCTGCACTGGATGCTCCCGGCCTGGATACAGTTCGCCCTGGCCACACCGGTGCAATTTATTCTGGGTGCCCGCTTTTACGTCGCCGCGTGGAAAGCCGTACGCGCCGGCGCCGGCAACATGGACCTGCTGGTGGCGATCGGCACCAGCGCCGGCTACGGCCTGAGTATCTATGAATGGCTCACCGCCGCCCCCGGCGTGACGCCGCACCTGTACTTCGAAGCCTCAGCGGTGGTCATCGCTCTGGTGCTGCTGGGCAAATACCTGGAAAGCCGCGCCAAGCGCCAGACCGCCAGCGCCATCCGCGCCCTTGAAGCCTTGCGTCCGGAACGGGCGATCCGCGTGCTGGATGGCCGCGAAGAAGACGTCGCGATCAATGCCTTGAAGCACGGTGACCTGGTGCTGGTCAAACCCGGCGAACGCTTCCCGGTAGACGGCGAGGTGGTGGAAGGCCAAAGCCATGCCGATGAAGCGCTGATCAGCGGCGAAAGCCTGCCGGTGCCGAAACAGCCCGGCGACCCGGTCACCGGTGGCGCCATCAACGGTGAAGGCCGTTTGCTGGTGCGCACCCTGGCCCTGGGCGCGGAGAGCGTGCTGGCGCGCATCATCCGCCTGGTCGAAGACGCCCAGGCCGCCAAGGCACCGATCCAGAAACTGGTGGATAAAGTCAGCCAGGTGTTCGTACCGGCCGTGTTGGTATTGGCACTGATCACCGTAGTGGGCTGGTGGTTGTATGGCGCATCGCTGGAAACCGCGATCATCAATGCGGTCGCCGTGCTGGTGATCGCCTGCCCTTGTGCCCTGGGCCTGGCCACGCCGACCGCGATCATGGCCGGCACCGGCGTCGCAGCACGCCACGGTATTCTGATCAAGGATGCCGAAGCCCTGGAACGCGCCCATGCCGTGAGCGCCGTGGTGTTCGACAAGACCGGCACCCTGACCTCCGGCGCGCCAAAAATTGCGCATCTGGCGGCGGTGGACGGCGATGAATCCCTCTTATTGCAACAGGCCGGCGCCTTGCAACGCGGCAGTGAACACCCGCTGGCCAAGGCCGTGCTGGATGCCTGCCAAGAGAAAGGTCTGGACGTGGCCGATGTGAGCGCCAGCCAATCCCTGACTGGACGCGGCATTGCCGGTACGCTGGACGGTCGCCCACTGGCGCTTGGCAATCGACGCCTGCTGGAGGAAACCGGTCTGGACGCAGGCGATTTGGCTCAGCGTGCCAAGGAATGGGAAGCCGAAGGCCGCACCTTGTCCTGGCTGATCGAGCAAGGTGCGCAACCGCGTGTGCTGGGCCTGTTTGCGTTTGGCGACACCCTCAAGCCCGGCGCACTTGAGGCGGTGCAACAACTCAAGGCGCAGCACATCAGCAGCCACCTGATTACCGGCGATAACCACGGCAGTGCACGGGTCGTTGCGCAGGCGTTGGGGATCGATGACGTGCACGCCGAAGTGCTGCCGGCCTACAAAGCTGCCGCCGTTGCCGAGCTGAAAAAAACCGGGGTGGTGGCCATGGTGGGCGACGGTATCAACGATGCCCCGGCGCTGGCCGCTGCCGATATCGGCATTGCCATGGGCGGCGGCACCGACGTGGCCATGCACGCCGCCGGTATCACCCTGATGCGCGGCGACCCGCGCCTGGTGCCGGCCGCGCTGGAGATCAGCCGCAAGACTTATGCAAAAATTCGACAGAATCTGTTCTGGGCCTTTGTGTATAACTTGATCGGCATTCCCCTGGCCGCCTTCGGCCTGCTCAACCCGGTACTGGCTGGGGCTGCCATGGCCTTGTCCAGCGTCAGCGTGGTGAGCAATGCACTGTTGTTGAAAACCTGGAAACCCAAGGACCTGGAGGATCAACGCCCATGAACATCGGCCAAGCCGCCCGCACCAGCGGGCTGAGTGCAAAGATGATTCGCTACTACGAATCCATCGGCCTGCTGAAAACGGCCCATCGCACCGATAGCGGCTACCGTGTGTATGGCCACGACGACCTGCACACCCTGACGTTTATCAAGCGCTCGCGGGACCTGGGGTTTTCATTGGAAGAGGTCGGCAAGCTGCTGACCTTGTGGGAAGACCGGCAGCGGGCCAGCGCCGACGTAAAAGCCCTGGCGCGCCAGCACATAGACGAGCTCAACCACAAGATTCGCGAGTTGGGGCAACTGCGCGACACCTTGCAGGACCTGATGGAGCACTGCCAGGGCGATCATCGGCCCGATTGCCCGATACTCAAGGAGTTGGCGGCGGGGAACTGCTGCGCCTGACCGGATAAACACAAAACCCAATGTAGGAGCTGGCTTGCCTGCGATAGCATCACCTCGGTGTCACTGATACACCAAGGGGTCTGCATCGCAGGCAAGCCAGCTCCCACATTGGAACGCGCCGTTTTGAGTTACTGCATCCAAGGCGGCGGCGGTGGCTCATCCGGCACTTTGCTCGGTGGCGCATCGTCTGCCGCGCGAATCGCCTGGCGACGCTCTTCATCCAGCCGCGCCGCTTCGATTTCGCGGATCACACCGCCTACGTCCGCCAGCTCTTCCGGTTCGTCGAACTCACCGGTCAACACACTGGCCGGGTGCAAGGTGCCGGCTTCGTACAGCGCCCACATTTCCTTGGCGTACTTGGTCTTCTTCAGCTCCGGGGCAAAGCGTCCAAAGTAGGAAGCCATGTTGCCCACGTCCCGCTCCAGCATGTTGAAGGCGTGGTTGTTGCCCGCCGCATCCACTGCCTGGGGCAGGTCGATGATCACCGGGCCCGTCGGCGTAAGCAGTACGTTGAACTCGGAAAGGTCACCATGCACCAGGCCGGTGCACAACATCAGCACGATCTGCGAGATCAGAAAGGCGTGGTACTCGCGCGCCTGGTCCGGCTCCAGCACCACGTCATTCAGGCGCGGCGCTGCATCACCGTACTCGTCGGCCACCAGCTCCATCAACAGCACGCCCTCAAGGAAGTCGTACGGCTTGGGCACGCGAACGCCCGCACCGGCGAGGCGGAACAGCGCCGCCACTTCGGCGTTCTGCCAGGCATCTTCGGTTTCTTTCTTGCCGAACTTGGAGCCCTTGGCCATGGCCCGGGCCTGGCGGCTGTTACGGACCTTTCGGCCTTCCTGGTATTCGGCCGCCTGACGAAAACTTCGTTTGTTCGCCTCCTTGTAAACCTTCGCGCAACGCAATTCGTTGCCGCAGCGCACCACATAAACAGCTGCTTCTTTACCACTCATGAGTGGGCGCAGCACTTCGTCGACCAGACCGTCTTCGATCAGGGGTTCAATGCGTTTAGGAGTCTTCATCAGCTTTTATTGTGGGTCCTGTATTACCAAACACGCGTGTGGCACTCGTTATACGGCAATCAGCTCGCCGGTGGGAGAGGCTACCGACCTCTGACCCCTTCAGAATGCATGCAATGGGCCAATTTTTTTGGCAATCAGCGTTCGATAATCGCTGTCACCCCTTGGCCGCCAGCAGCACAGATCGAAATCAACCCCCGCCCTTTGCCCGCCGCATCCAGCAACTTGGCGAGGTTGGCAACGATGCGCCCGCCGGTGGCGGCAAATGGATGGCCTGCCGCCAAAGAACTGCCCTTGACGTTGAGCCGGCTGCGATCGATAGCCCCCAACGGAGCATCCAGGCCCAGGCGCGTCTTGCAGTAATCGGCGTCTTCCCACGCCTTGAGCGTGCACAAGACCTGGGCAGCAAAGGCTTCGTGGATCTCGTAGTAATCAAAATCCTGCAAGGTCAGGCCATTGCGGGCCAGCAAGCGCGGCACCGCATACACCGGCGCCATCAACAGGCCCTCGGCACCGTTGACGAAATCCACCGCCGCCGCTTCGCCATCACGCAGGTACGCAAGGATCGGCAGCCCCCGCTCCTTGGCCCACGCTTCACTGCCGAGCAGCACCAGGGAGGCACCATCGGTCAGCGGCGTAGAGTTGCCGGCGGTCAGCGTGCCCTTTTCGCTACGCTCGAAGGCCGGCTTGAGGGCGGCGAGTTTTTCCAGGGTCAGGTCCGGGCGCAGGTTGTTGTCACGGGTGAGGCCGAGAAACGGCGTGAGCAAATCGTTGTGCCAGCCTTCGGCGTAAGACGCGGCCATCTTTTGATGACTCTCCAGCGCCAGCTGGTCTTGGTCGGCACGCGGGATCTGCCAGGTCTGAGCCATCAGTTCGCAGTGTTGGCCCATGGACAGCCCAGTGCGCGGTTCGCCATTGCGCGGCAGTTCCGGCTTGAGGTGCTGGGGACGAAGTTGTAACAGAATTTTTAATTTGTCTGCCATGGATTTGCTGCGGTTGGCTTTGAGTAGCAGCTTGCGTAGCCCTTCATTCACGCCAATCGGTGCATCGGACGTGGTGTCCACCCCGCCGGCAATGCCGCATTCGATCTGGCCCAGCGCGATTTTGTTAGCCACCAGCAACGCCGCTTCCAGACCGGTGCCACAGGCTTGCTGGATGTCGTACGCGGGGGTCTGCGGCGACAACCGCGAGCCGAGCACGCATTCGCGCGTCAGGTTGAAATCGCGGGAATGCTTGAGCACCGCGCCGGCGGCCACCTCGCCCATGCGCAGGCCATGCAGGTTGTAGCGCTCGATCAGGCCCTCCAGGGCGGCCGTGAGCATCGCCTGGTTACTCGCCGTGGCGTAAGGGCCATTGGAACGGGCGAAAGGAATGCGGTTACCGCCAATGATCGCCACTCGGCGCAATTGAGTCATGAAAAGCTCCCTCTGTCGGTTATGGGCTTGATCACTGAGCCTAGTCGAACGACTGCTACCCTGGGATGGTCAACCCTTTGAACCCCAGCCTTCGGAGAGCGTTCCATGTCTGACCGTTATATCGACTTCGCCAACTCAAGCCTCGGCCATCGCCTGGTCGCCGCCATTGGCCTGCCGTCACCGGTACGCCTGGAACGCTGGCAAGCCGGACGCCTGCGCCCGGTCGAAGGCGCACTGTTGCTGGGCGGCGGCGCATTGACGAGCAAGGTGCTGGCGTTTGCCAATCGGCTCACCGACGCCATCTACAGCTACGGCGCAGAAGCCTCGACGGCATCCGTGTGGATTCCCGGGCACGGCCCCAAGCTCAAGGCGGTGGTGTTCGACGCCAGTGACTTGAAGCACACCGACCAACTCAAGCAACTGCGTGAGTTCTTCCAGCCATTGCTGAAAAACCTAGACCATAGCGCGCACCTGGTGATCCTCGGCCGTGCGCCGGAAAGCCTCAGCGACCCGTTTGCCGCCAGCGCCCAGCGCGCCCTGGAAGGCTTCAGCCGCTCGCTGGCCAAGGAACTGCGCAGCGGTGGCGTGTTGCAGTTGCTGTATGTGGGTGACGGGGCCGAGGACCAATTAGAGGGCGCGCTGCGGTTTTTCCTCTCGCCCAAAAGCGCTTACATTTCTGGCCAAGTCATTCGCCTGTCAGCCTGCGACACCCCGGTCGAAGACTGGACGCGCCCGCTGGCGGGGCGCAAGGCGCTGGTCACTGGCGCCGCCCGGGGCATCGGTGCGTCCATCGCCGAAACCCTGGCCCGCGACGGTGCCGAGGTGATTTTGCTCGATGTGCCCCAGGCCAAGGCCGACCTCGAAGCCCTGGCCGCACGCCTGAATGCGCGTACGGTGGTGCTGGATATCTGCGCCGAAGACGCCGCCAGCCAGTTGGTCGAACACTTGCCCGACGGGCTCGATATCCTGGTGCACAACGCCGGTATCACCCGTGACAAAACCCTGGCCAACATGACGCCCGAATACTGGGACGCAGTGCTGGCGGTGAATCTCAATGCTCCGCAAGTGCTGACCAAGGCCCTGCTCGACAGCGGCACTCTGCACGACAACGCACGGGTCGTGCTGCTGGCGTCCATCAGTGGCATCGCCGGCAATCGTGGGCAAACCAACTATGCCGCGAGCAAGGCCGGTTTGATCGGCCTGGCCCAGGCATGGGCGCCCCTTTTGAAGCAACGCGGGATCAGCATCAACGCCGTGGCGCCGGGCTTTATCGAAACCCAGATGACCGCACACATCCCGTTTGCCCTGCGTGAGGCCGGGCGACGCATGAGTTCGCTTGGCCAGGGTGGCATGCCACAGGACGTGGCCGAAGCCGTGGCCTGGCTCGGCCAGCCGGGCTCCGGTGCCGTCAGCGGCCAGGCGCTGCGTGTGTGTGGGCAAAGTCTTCTGGGAGCATAAGCATGCAATGGCAAACCTTGGACAGCACACCGTCGCTACTCCCGCTGTACTGGCGTGCGGCACTCAAGCGCAAGATCACCGGCAGCACGTTGCCCGAACGCGGCTGGCGCTGTCGGGTCAGCGTCGATCCCAAGGCCGTCGCGGCGTACCGCAAGGTCTGCGGGTTCACCGACAGCCCGATGCTGCCAGCGACTTACCCGCACATCCTGGCGTTCGGTCTGCAACTGCAACTGCTGACCGACAAGGCGTTTCCATTTCCGCTGTTGGGGCTGGTCCACCTGAGCAATCGCATCCGCATTCACCGGCCTCTGGGCGGCGTGGGAGAGCTGAGCATCGGTGTGTACGCGCACAACCTACAGCCCCACGCCAAGGGCGCGACCTTTGACATTGCGACCGTGGTCGAAGATGCCCTTGGACTGCTATGGGAAGCCGAAAGCCAGATGCTCTGTCGTGGCGTAAAGCTTGAAGGCGAATCGCTGAATAACAGCGTGCACGTCCCAGGGCCGCTCAACGAACTGACCCGCTGGAAAGCGCCCACCGATATCGGTCGCCGCTATGCCCGCGTGTCCGGCGATTACAACCCCATCCATCTCAGTGCGCCTACGGCCAAGCTGTTCGGTTTTCCCCAAGCCATCGCCCATGGGCTGTGGAACAAGGCCCGCACGCTCGCGGCGCTGGGAGAACACCTGCCGGCCGCCAATATTGAAATCAATGTCGAGTTCAGGAAACCCGTGCGCCTGCCCGGTGAAGTGATATTGATGAGCAGCGCAGCCGGTTCCAGTGGCGAGTTGGAACTTAAAGGGCCGGGCGGCATTGAGCATATGTTCGGAAAGTGGCAGCCGATCGCCTGAAAAAACCGATTAATTGTATATATACACCCAAAGTTATAGCGGACCTTACGAGGTCCGCTTATTTATTCAACCTTTTGATTTACATCACCTAAATTTCAGTAAGCATCCTTGCCATACACCCTTTGTATTAGTCGCTAAGTTGACCGATGCCTAGGGTATATAAATTGTTAATACCAAGTTGAGCGTTGTGCGAAAGAGTGCCATGGCCTGAGATAGAACCACGGACAAATCTATTGCTGCCCCAAGAAGTAGCGAAGGTTTGAAACAACCCAGGTTGTACCAGGTGCAAGGAACTCAATCATGAAAACTCAAGTCGTGTTGTGGAAAGCAAGTACCGCGTTGGCCCTGATTCTGGCAATGAGCCTCGGCGGCTGCAGCAGTGGTGGCGGCGGGCATAAATCCAGCGTGGCGGCGTCATCGCCGGATGCTGGCGCAGGTGCGGGCACAGGTGACGGCGGCACGGGTGGCGGCACTGGCGGGACTGGTGGTGGCACTGGCGGCACTGACGGTGGGACTGGCGGAACCGGCGGAACTGACGGTGGCACTGGTGGAACCGGCGGCGGCACGGGCGGCACTGACGGTGGCACTGGTGGCACGGGCGGCGGAACGGGCGGCACTGACGGTGGCACTGGTGGGACCGGCGGTGGCACTGGCGGCACAGGTGGCGGCACTGGCGGGACGGGCGGTGGTACTGGCGGCACAGGCGGCGGTACTGGTGGGACCGGCGGTGGTACTGGCGGCACAGGTGGCGGCACCGGCGGGACGGGTGGTGGCACTGGCGGCGGAACAGGTTCGACAACCACCCCACTGATCACTGGCCAGATCGCCGGCACCCTCGGCACCACCGTAGGCAATGTAGGCACAGCGGTGGGTGATCTCGGCGGCACCCTGACCGCGGTTCCGATCGTAGGCACAACAGCAGGCGGGCTGGTCACCTCGGTCGGCACGGCTGTCAACACCATCGGCACCGGAGTCACAACAGGCTTGGGTTCCCTGGGGACCAGCAGCAACTCGCTGGGCATTACGGTCGCAGGTGTCGGCGGCGGCGTTGCTGACTTGGGCAGCGGCCTTTCGACCACCGGCCAATCACTGTCGACCACCCTCGGCGGTGTACCCGTCGTCGGCGGCCTGACAGGTGGCGTAGGCACTGCAGTCGGCGGCGTAGTGGATAAAGTCGGCACTACGGTAACCATGCTCGGCGATACCCTCAGTACCGCCAGCACCACCGGCCCATTGGGCTCGTTGACCAACACCCTCGGCGGAAAAGTAGTGGTGCCTGTGGTATCGCTGGTGGAAAACACCACCGGCAACCTTGGCACGGCAACCGGCCTGGGCACTCCAGTCAATGGCCTGCTGGATAAAGTCGGCTCGACGGTCACCAGCCTGGGGACTCAAGTCGCCAGTACTGGCGGTACCGGCAACCCTGTCACTACCGTGGTCGGCAGCGTGCTGACTGGCGTTGGCGGCACGCTCGACAAGTCTGGCGGCTATGTCGCCCCAACCGGTGGCACCGCAGCTCCCGGCATTCCAGAACTGGTCGGCGGCCTGGTCAGCAACGTCGGTACCGGCCTGAATGTCGGCAACACCAACGGCACGGTCAGTGCAGCGGGTGTAACCGGTGGCGCGCTGGGCAACACCATCGCTTCGGTAGGGACTGTGCTGGGTGGTACAGGTGTCGCCAACACAGGCGCCACGGCACCGGTCGCGGCAGTGGCAACCAATGTCGGCGCCGCGCTTAACCCGGTCACATCCGGCGTCACCGCGCTGACGCAAAACATTGGTACTACCACTGGCGTTGGCGCTCCGGTCAACGGGCTGGTGACGCAAGTGGGAGGGGCAGTCAGCAGCGTAGGCACCAACCTGACTGCCGCCAATGCAAACCCGATCACCAACGCAGTGGGCACCACCGTAACGGCTGTCGGCAACACTGTAGGTTCGGTGGGTGGCTTGGTCACCGGCGGCACTACCGGCACCAGCGGTGGCCTGCTCGGTGGCTTGAACATCGGCGCCACCACCACGACCACAGGCACTGCCACAACCACCGGCGGCACTACAGCCACTGGCGGTCTGGGCGGTTTGTTGAACGGCCTGACCGGCAAATAGAAATGCACCTGGCCGATTAGACGGCCTCCCCTACAGCGCCTACGCTTGGTTGAGACGAGAGACCCTAAATAAGTCTCTCGTCTTTTTTATGGGCGACGCCTTGTGTGATGAGCCGCCACCCTCCCGAACCGAGTCCCAGAACCCGGCGGGCCCGAAGCGCTGCTGCAGTTGACCATGGAGTGTCCTATGCGCGTATTAACGCCGTTGTTAATGCTAACCCTCAGCGCTTACGCCCAGGCCGAGCCCCTTCCCAGCTTTTTGAACAGCAATGACACCGTGCGCACCTTGCCGGTACCCAACCTGCCCGCCGATGCCTATCGACCGGCCACACCACAAACCCAAGTGCCTGAAACACCGCCGACTGCCGGCCAGCCCCTGTTGATGGACACCAAGGTCACCATTCGCAAGCTGCAGATCGAAGGCGGCACCATTTACCCGCTCACCGAGACGGCCCAAGTCTACGCACCGCTGATTGGCCGTGAGACCAACCTCGCGCAATTGATCGAAGCACCCCGTGGCATCACCCGCCGCTACCAGGAGGACGGCTACCTGCTGTCCTACGCGTTCCTGCCACAGCAGAATTTCGAAAACGGCCTGGTCCGCGTTGTTTTGGTGGAGGGTTACATCAAGGACTACCAGCAAACCGGCGACATCGGCTCGGTGTCGGCCTACGTCGACAAACTGGCGAAAAAACTGTTGGCCGAACGCCCGCTGACGCGCAAGACCTTCGAGCGCTACACCACGCTGATGAGCCGCATTCCCGGCCTGACCGTACAAGCCCAGGTGCCACCGCCCGGCACCACCGATGGCGCCACGCACATGCAGATCCAGGCCAGCCGCAAACCTTTCACCACCAGCATGAGCCTGGTGCAGAAAAGCCGTGGCGGTACGCAAGCCTTGCTCAGCGCCACCAGCAATTCGCAAACGTTCATGGGCGAACAACTGACCGTCAGCGGCCTGTTCCCGCCCGGCGAGGACAAAGAGCATTACTACCGTGTGGACTACAACCAGTTCATCAATGCCGAAGGCACCCAACTGGCACTCGCTGCCGAACGTTACCGCGCCGACCCCAACAGCAGCGTGCAACTGGACGGCGGCTTCGAGCTCAAGCCGCACCAGTCGATCGATCGCTATTCCATTGGCCTGAGCCACCCGTTTATCGCCTCTCCCACCGAGTCATTGAGCCTGGGCACACGCCTGTACGTGGTGGACCAGACCACCCGTTACAAGCTGGTGGGCTACCCGCTGAGTTTCGACATCGAATCCAACCTGCGCGCCCTCGCCTTCGAGGGTGATTGGCGCAAGGCCGACGCACGCCGGTTACGCATCATCAGCGGCGGCCTGTACCAAGGCATCGACGGTTTGGGCGCCAAGGCGCGCAGTGACCTGGACGTGGCAAAACCCGACCTCGATTTCTTCCGCCTGCGCCTCTCCGGCGTGCAAAGCGACAAGTTCTTCGACAACTGGCAAGGCGTGCTCTCAGGTGCGTTGTACTGGAGCAACAACACGCTGCCTGACAGCGAACGTGCCACCTTCGGCGGGCAAAATTTCGGGCGTGGCTATCCTGATGATCAAGGCTCGGGCGACAAGGGCTGGGGGGTGGCGTACGAGGTCAACTACAGCTTCAACCGTGCTGGCAACTGGGTGAAGGTTTTGCAACCCTACGTGGTGCTCGACCGCGCCAAGACCTGGTTCAACGACCTGCCGGTCAAGGCCAGCGACATGTCTTCGGCGGCAGTGGGGTTACGCTTTGGCGATAACAAGTACTACAACATCGCCCTGGAGGCGGCCAAGCCGATGTCGGATATCGCCCTGGACAGTTTTAACCGCAGGCCACGGTATACGCTGAGTTTCAGTTATCAGCTCTGAAAAGGTCAGGCCTTAACCATTTGTTGGATCAGACTCGGTGAAAAATGTGGGAGGGGCGGTGCGACGATTCGACTTGCTCCCGATGGCGGCCTCAGGGCCGACCAGGATGTTGGATTAGACCGAG